>JAGYNW010000069.1 GCA_018399915.1 Candidatus Omnitrophota bacterium | reverse complement strand
CACCGACGAGGTCATAAAAGTCGTCAAAAAGATCGACGAAGAGATGCGCAAAGATCCAGACTTCAAAGATGATATTCTGGAACCTATTGAGATTTTAGGCGTCGATAAATTCGCGGATTCCGCGGTGATCATCAAGGCCCGGACCAAAACCAAGCCTATCAAACAATGGAGTGTCGGCAGAGAATTCAACCGCCGCATGAAGAAAAAGTTTGATGAATTGGATATCGAGATCCCGTTCCCGCACACAACCCTTTACATGGGGCAGGACAAAAAGGGCGGATCCCCGGTGCTGAATGTGTCGGTCGATAAAAAATAATCCTCATGCAGAACTTAAGGACACATTTACAACAGATTCATGGTAAAGGCTACAAAGTCTACAAAGGCCTTAAAGGCAGCTACCGTTTCGATAATTTTGTGCTGGTGATCGACCATGTCCAGGGAGATCCGTTTGCCGCGCCCAGCAAAGTCCGGGTGCTTGTCACCCAGGAGGTGGCCAGCTTTCCGGAACACACCTTTCACAACAGAGCGCGCGCTGTCGCGCTGCGGGATTTTCTGACGCGTCAATTCCATAAAGCAATCATGCGCCACGTACACGGAAGCCGGGGCTCGGGCAAAAGCGGCCAGGTCATAATCGATACCCCCGGGCAGGAAATCCTGGAGCGTACATCCGCCTTCATCAATGAAGCCCAGATCGAAATCCGTTTCACCGTGGGCCTGCCGGCACAGGGGCGCAGGATCGACGGAAAACAGGCAATTACCATTTTCTTTGACGAACTGCCGCAAGTGGTGAAAGACGCCTTGATCTACAAAAACCTGGACAGTGAGGCCCTCAGCCGGCATATCCTGACCGCTGAAGATGCCGAATCCCTGCGGTCTCAACTCAAAACACATAAACTTGTCGCGTTCGTGGCTGACGGCGCGCTTTTGCCGCGCAAAAGCGGCGTGGATCCCGATCCGTTGACCTGTGGCGACAGCGTACCTTTCCGCTCGCCGGATTCATTGCGGTGCGGGATAACCCTGCCGAACCAAGGCAAGATCACAGGCATGGGCATACCCGAAGGGGTTACCCTTATTGTCGGAGGAGGCTATCACGGCAAATCCACGCTCTTGGACGCGCTGTCTCTGGGAATATACAACCATATCCCCGGTGACGGCCGGGAAATGGTGGTAACCGATGCCCGGGCCTTCAAGATACGGGCCGAAGACCGCCGCCGCATCGCCAAGGTGGACATCTGTGCGTTTATCAGCAATCTGCCTTTGAAAAAAGATACCCGGTATTTCTCAACCGAAGATGCCAGCGGCAGCACCTCCCAGGCCGCCAATATCATTGAATCGTTACAGATCGGCGCCCAAGTGCTTTTAGTGGATGAGGATACCTCTGCCACAAATTTCATGATCCGCGACAAGCGCATGCAAAAACTCATTGCCGGCCATTATGAGCCGATCACGCCTTTTATTAATAAGGTCAAACAGATCTACCGGGAAAAAGGCGTTTCCACGGTCTTGGTCATGGGCGGAATCGGGGATTATTTCGCGGTTGCCGATACGGTTATCTGGATGCGGGAATATGTTCCCGAGGAGGTCACGGCCCGCGCCCAGGCCATCGCGCGTGAAGATCCTGACGGCCAACCCAACCGTGAGGCCAAAGCCCTTGATCCCTTCCAAAAACGCGTGCCGCTTGCCGCAGGCATTGACCCGCGCCGCGGGAAAAAAGCTGTGGATATCAAGATCCGCGAAACCACGCAGATCATTTTCGGGAAATATAAAGTTGATCTCGGACGGGTGGAACAACTGGTGGATGCCAGTCAATTGCGGGCCATCGCGCAGGCCATGGTCCATGCCGGCGCCAAAATGGATAAAACCGCCACCATGAAAGATGTGGTTGAGGCCCTCATCTCGGATGTCGAGCAACGGGGACTGGATTCTCTGGGACCGTTTAAGCCCAATGATTACGCGCAATTCCGGGCATTGGAGTTAGCGGCCGCGCTCAACCGCCTGCCCTCATTGCAAATCCAATAACAAAAACTAAGAGGCATTACGATCCGCGAAAAGCCGTTGGAAAAGGCCTTGAAAAAAGTCCTCGATCTTGACCACATACCAGAACGCGACCGGCGTGAAAAGAAAGGTATAAAAGATCGAGGCCAGCATGGCACCGATAATGACCGCGCCCATGGAGGATTTCACCTCGGAAATCGATGTCAGCTGCGGCAGAATACCCAGCACGATCGCCAAAGAGGTCATGATGATAGGCCGGAATTTCTCTGACGCCCCCAGCCACAAAGCATCAATAACAGCCACCCCCTCTTTCATCTTCATCAGCGTGTAGTCCAGCATCAGAATAGAATTGTTGACCACCAACCCGACGATCATGACCATCCCCAGCATCGAGGCGATATTGATCGTGGCACCCACAAAAAACATGGTCAAAAATACACCGATAAACGAGGTGGCCACCGACAACAAAACCGGGATCGGAAAAAAGAACGAATCCATGATCGCGCACAATAACATATACGTCAGGATCACTGCCAGCAAAAACGCCTTTCCGATCTCGCGGGACGATTCCTCTTCCGTCTCAGCCATCTCGACATATTGATAGCCGTACCCGGACTCAAACGGCAAGTCCTTAAACGCCTCATCCAGAACACCCCGCACATAACCGGTGGCGGATTTTGCCAGGTATCCTTCCAGCCGGATCACGCGGACTTTATTCCTGTGACGGATCAAGGGCGTGGCTTTATCTTCAACCAGTTGCCCAAGCTCAATGACCGGGATCATGCCCTTTTGCGTGATCACGTCAATATGCCTGAGGTCTTCCATGTCCTCGGTATAACGTTCATCCAGGGCCACATTGATATCGTATTCTTCCCCTTTTTCTTTATAAATATTGGTGTCATCCCCGTAAACAGAAACGCGGATGGTACGCCCCACCAACTGATCCGCGACCCCATGGGCAACCATGCGTTTTTGATCCGGCAAGAACTGGATCTCGGTTTTGGGCTCTTTGTACGATAGTTTCACGGAACGGAAATACCCGCTTTCATTCATCTTCTGTTCCATCATACGCGAAAGCGCAATAAGCCGCTGATAATCCTCTCCGTGAACATTAATGGAAATGTCCCCGGCCACACCGCCGCGCGCCTCTCCGCGTTCGATATTGATCTCAGCATCAGGTATGCGCGCCACAAACGGGATCAGTTCCTGGATGATCGCCACATCCGCCCGCTCCCTTTCTTGGGCCGGGATGAGATTCACAACCACTGCCGCGTTCTCAACCCCATCGCTGCCGATAGAGGTCAGATAGGATGACATCTCCGGGATGCGGGCAACGCGCTGTTCAATCACGGCCACAACGTCTTCTGTGCGTTCGATCGTCGAGCCTTGCGGCATCTCCAGCTTGATGGTGATCATGTCCTCATCATTCGCCGGCATAAAATTGTTCTCAATATAAGGCACAACAAAACGCATGGAATAAAATGATAAGATCACAAAAAGCAGCACAAGCCAATGGTAGCGGAACAGCCCCTTAAAGATCCGCTCATATTCCGACCTGAAAAAAAGCATGATGCGGTTGGTCAAGGCCACCAGCCATTTGAAAGGATTCAGGGAGCGCCGGCCGCCTGTATGCGGCGCATCCTTTTTGGGGCGTAAAATAATACTGCATAACATCGGCGTCAGCGTGAACGAGGCCAGGATCGAAAAAAGCGTCGCATAAACAACCGTTAATCCGAACGATTTAAAAAATTGACCGATAATGCCCTGCATGGAGGCGATCGGCGTAAACACCACCAGATTGGTTCCCGCGGCTGCCAGCACCGCATCGGTCACTTCTTTGGTCCCTTTAATGGACGCATTGACCGGATCCTCGCCCCGGTCCAGATGCACCAGTACATTCTCGACGATAACAATGGCATTGGCGATCAGTGTGCCCAGGACCGTAGCAATCCCTAAAAGGGTCATCATATTGATACTGAAACCCGAGGCATCTACCAGCAAAAGAGAGGAAATGATCGAGGTCGGGATCGCGATCGATGAAATAAAGGTCAGGCTCAGCCGTCCGGTGAACAGATAAAGGATCACGACCGTAAAAAGGATACCGATGAGAATATTAAAATACGTGTCCCGGGTCTCATTGATAATATAATCGGTGGTATCGGTCGCCACCTGCAAAGACACGCCTTCAGGCAAGACCGCCCTGAACTCATCCAGGCGCCGGCGCACCTCTTCGGCGATCGCAATAGCGTTTCCATCCGACACCTTGGTTAAGGAAAGCCCGACAACCGATTCCCCGTTAAAATGCGAGATCGATTCCACATCCTTAAACCCATCCTGCACCCGCGCGATCTCTTTAAGCGCGAACGGGGTCCCATCCCGCGAAACCAGAACCATGTCGGCAATCTCTGCCGGACTGGCAAACTCCCCTAAAAAACGCAGACTCATAGCGGTGTCGCCTTTTTCCAGCAGACCGCCGGGCACATTCATATTCTTGGCGCGGATACTGTTGACCACATCCAGGATCGTGATATACTTCTGCTTCATCAGCATCGGATCGACAATAATATTGATCTGCCTTTGCTTGCCGCCATAGACATCCACACTGGCAACGCCGGCAACCGAAGAAAACTTGTCCTTGAACTTTTTATCCGCGAATTCATACAGATCCCGGCCGTCAAGCTTATCGCTGGCCAGAACCAGATCCATGACCGGTTGCATCAAAGGATCAAATTTTTCCACGACCGGTTTTTCCACCCCGTCAGGAAGGTCATTAATGATGGCCTCGACTTTATCCTTGACCTCAATGAATTTGACATTGACGTCCTCGGACATAAGAAATTCCAGAAAAACATAGCCAAAATTATCATAAGATTCACTGCGCAGCTTTTGGATGCCGGAAAGTTCAGAGACCGCGTCCTCGATCTTGTTAATGACCAGGGTTTCCATCTCAAGCGGCGTGGATCCCGGATAAGTGACCGTGACCGTGACAATAGGGAAATCCAGTTGCGGCATCTCTTCAACCCGCAGATTGAACAAGGACACCAGTCCGAGGATCACGAAAACCGCGATAAACATAATTGTGGTAACCGGCCTTTTAACAAAAAACGCGATCATATCAGTTCTCCTTTGATCCTTCCCTTAAGATATTCAGCTTATCGCCCTCTTTAAGATGCGTGGTGCCTTTGACGATCAGGACATCCCCGGGCTGAAGGCCTTTATCAATAATAGCCCCGAACCCGTTACGCTGGCCAAGGGTGACCCGGACCCGGCGCGCCTTACCGTCGCGTAAAACCCATACCTGATAGGTGTCTTCCTGTTTATCCAAAAGCTCAGCGGGAATACAGATCACATCAGAGACCGTATCCACACGCACATAAACAATGATCCAGTCGTCAAAAGTGGTCAGCGATTGTTTCAGGGTTAAAGAAACCGGGAACATGCCGCTGGACAGATCAATAGTATCGGCCACCCCGGTCACAATGCCTTCTATATCCTTATGCTGCCCTTTAATAAAAAATATCTGGCCGGGCCGCAATTTCTTCTGAATATATTTGGGCACATAACTTTGATACTTATTACCGGAGACATGCCTGGCGGTTATTTTGGTCAACAGCGGCACATCCTGTTTTTCCAGCTTCTTAACCACAACCGGTTTGCCGTTTGCCTGCCATTGAGAAAAAAGGCTGACCACGTCCTGCTGTCTTTCAGACGTAACCACCTCTTGCCTGGCCTTTACAAAAAAGACCAGGACCGCGAAACAAAGAAAATACACAATAAGCCTAATTTTGTTCATGAAAAATTCCTGTGAGTGTGAGCCGCTCAAGCAAAGCCACAGTACGGTTTAAGGCAAAGAGCGTCCGCTCTTTGCTGATCCGGGCATTGGTTAACTGCAATTCCGCGTCGTTCAAGTCCGTAACCGCGATCTGGCCGGAGGCAAACAATTCCCGGCTGTACTGATACGATTCCCGGGCCAAACGCACGGCCTCTTCATTGGCCTGCAACGTGCCTTTGTATTCCCGGTATTCACTGAGCGCCTTGTCCAATAAAAGCAGATACTGTTCTGCGCCTTGTTTATATTCAAGCTGCGCGCTTTGCTTGTCAATACGCGCCTGATGGATCCTCTCCCGGCTGATCCCTGCGGCCCAGACCGGGATATTGACCTTCAACCCCGCCACCCCATAATCATCCATCTGTTCTCTACCGATATACAGATCATCACTGTCGCCTTTATGGTTCCAGGTAACAAACGCGGAAACCTGCGGAAAAAGCAATGCCTTTTGGGACTTTATTATTTCCTGTTTCTGTTCAATCGCGCTAGCCAGGGCCTTGATCGCCGGCTGACGATCCTTCAAGGCCAATGCCAGGTCTTCCCGTTTCAACTCCGGATAGGAGGCAACAAACCCGTCCTTAAGGTTAATGGCCTCGTCTGACCCGCATCCGATGGCCACCTTCAACGTTTCCATGGCCGAGGCCAGATCAGCGCGGGCATTATGGACCGCAGGCTTGCGGGAAGCAATATCCGCGGCTATCTTGATATTATCATATTTGGACACCCGGCCGGTCGCGGCCCGGTCCTCAAGGATCTCTTTATTTTTTAACGCATTGTCGTAGGAATCCTGAACGATCGTAAGCACCCGCTGGGCCAGATAGGCCTGAAAATATGCGATTTTGGTTTCATAAATAACACTTTCCCTGGTGCCTTGCCGATCAAAACGGCTGGTTTCAAAGGCCTTTTGCGCGGCAGAGATGGCATAGGCTACATGGCCGAAGGCAAAAACCGTTTGGTTCATGGTCAGCCCGATATCCGCATGATAATCTTTGGTGGCCGCAGACGCGGCCACATCCGGATACTCAAAATTATTGGTTAATCCCAATTGGGCGTGGACTTGCGGAAACAGCCGCGCCTTTTCTTCGTTCTTTTCAGACTGTTTTCTTTTGACCTGATTATCCTGCAGCTTCAGATCTTCACTGGCCTCAAGCGCCCGGCTGACCGCTTCGGTCAAAGTCAGGTTGCGGCCCCCGGCCACAGGCTCGCGCGCGCTTGCCGGCAAAGCAAGCGTCAAAACACATCCGCTGAGCAAACCCACCAACCCGGCTTTTATCCGCATTCGCATCATCAGGCCTTCCTCTTTATATCAGCCAATCCCGTCCAAAACACAGATAACTGCGTCCGGAACAGCTTTTTCAATTTGCCGAAATCGTTCATATCGATCACCAAAGGCACACCGACCAGGATCGCCATCAAGGACAACATGATCTCCTTGGCCGGAACCCGCGATGTCATTTGCCCTTTTTGCTGGGCGCGCTTTACCTGGATCAAAAAGAAATCCTCCAGAGGCATCAGGGCCACCTCCTCAATACCCGGGCAATCCGGAAGGCCATAAACCTTCTCCGGAACAGAAAGATCGACTTTGCCGTCCGGTTTCACGCGTTCAGAGGTGTAGAGCGAGATGATCTCAAAAAAAAGGAAGGGATTCTGCATTTCCTGGGCCATGTAGTCAAAGGCAAAGGCAATGGTATCACGCGCGTCTGCCTGGGGAGTTCCCTTATGGCCGGTGATCCAGATGAGCTTGAGAACCGTGAGTTTATTAAAGAAGTAGACAATATCGGTTTTATGCGGGAAATAATTATAAAAGGTGCCTTCCGAGACCTCAACCTTTTCACAGACCTCTTTGATCGCGATATCCGCGAACCTGACCTTTTGCAAACGTTTCCTGAACTCTTTGGCCAGCGCGATTTTGGTTTTGGCGTATTTCTTTTCTCTTAAAGTAAAGGTGTCTGTCTTTTTCAGCGGCATGCCATATCCCTTCCGTGTTTGAGATAAAAATATAGCATGCTTTATTTTTAATGTCAACTATAATTTTTTTGTGTTTCGTAAACACGCCCCGTAAGGCGGATCAAACATCATATCGGGGCGCTTGCCCCAGCTCTGCCAGCAGGCCATTGATCTGTTTTTTTAACTCGATCATTTTCAATTCCCGGCCGACCATTAGCTGATTCATCTCATTGATGCTTTTCATCTTCTCTTGCAGCTCCGCTGTCCGCTCCTCGACCTTTATCTGAAGCGTGGCCCGGGACTCACGCAATTCCTTGGTCCTTTCAGAAACCAGTTTTTCAAGATGGTCGCGGTAGCGCGTCAACTCCTGCTCGATCTTCTTGCGCTGCTCAATCTCACCACGCAGGCCGCGCGTCTTTCTGCCGACTTCCAGTTTTAACAATAAACTCAAAACCAGAAACAAGATAAAAAGAAACGGGACCAATATTTTTAAAAAATGAAAAACCATCTCCCCAAAAGACATCTGACGCAATAAAGACGGACCAAACCATTTTTTGTAAAGCTTATCATAAGTACCGTCGGCGATCACAATAGCCAGGCCCTCATTGAGCAGGGATAATAACTCCTGATCTCCCTCCTGGACCGCGAAGGCAATATCCTGCCGGAACTTATCCAGCCGGTGGTCAACCGCGACAATATTGTTGATACCCAAATCCTGCAAAAGTTCAACCCCCATAAGCCGCTGGGCAATGACTGCGTCATGCTTGCCGGCTGCAAGCAACCGCATGGCCTCTTCATAAGTCGCAACCGCGATAACATGCGGCGTTATCTTTTCACGTCGCGCAAACTCCTCGGCATTATCCCCTTTCATGACAATGACCTCTTTGCCGGCCAGGTCCGCGACCGTGTTTATGCGCGTATCGCCTTTTCGGACAAAGATCGCCCCGTGCAGCGGTATGTAGGAAAACGTAAAATCAAAGATATCTTCTCTTTCCGGGGTTCTGCCCACAAAAGGCAGGGCCTGGATCCTGCCTTGTTCTAAATCTTCTTTCACTTCATTCCAGGGCCCGACCTTAAAAGCGACATCCAGATCAACCGCTTGAAGCGCGGCCCGCAAAAGCTCAACGGAAAACCCATCCGCTTCCCCATCTTCAGAAACAATACAAAACGGCGGGTAATCATATTCCGATCCGGCCTGGATTATTTTACCGCTGTCCGCAAAACTTATACCGCAGCTCAAAAACAGATAAAGCGCGGCGTACCCAATCCCGCGATACCACTTCCTTTTCCTTTTATCACTTGCCATAAACCCTCCTCGAATGTAGGGACAGACCTT
>JAGYNW010000068.1 GCA_018399915.1 Candidatus Omnitrophota bacterium | reverse complement strand
ATATAGATTCACCATAAAATTCATTAATAAGTTCTTTGGTATGTTTAAAATGATGCGATTTCAGACGGGAATGCCATCCCGCGATCAAAGAAGGATAAATGGCGACTTTGGAGTTTTTCAAGACATCCGGTATGCCCGCACTTAGATCATTGTTGAGGATGATCAAGTCCAGATCAATTTTGCCTTTTTGATATTGGGCTAATATTTTTTGAAAACAGTGAATTTTCACAGGATGACCTTCAGCCGTTATCAACTCAACATATTGTGCGTCATTACAAAAAGCCGGTTGCACGGTTAAAAACGTGGCTATGTTAACATGAAATCCCGCCGATCGTATGATTTCCTGTAAAATACGGATATTCTCCAAATACCAGGTATTGCGGGTATGTTCTTCAACAACAATAAGGATATTTTGACAATTCTGTTCTCTATTAAGAATAGCTTTGCGAAGCAATTTAATAGAATCTTCGATCCCATGCTCACAAAGATTATTAAAACCCGCGGGAAATAGATTTGTGTCCACCACGGCCATCTTGAATCCGGCGTTACGCATATCCATGGAAGAGTAAAGAGGAAGCTCCTGGACTTTTTCATAGGCGGCTAACCATTGATTGATCTCTTCTTGATGAGAACGCACACATTCGATAAGATGTGAGATAATTTGATGACGAGAAAAATCTGTTTTAGTATTTATATTCATAGCGAGAAAGAATTACGTTCTTAATTTATATCCGATTTTAAATAGATAAACCGTGATCCCAAAAAAAACGATCGCGAGAATTCCAGAAAGAATGGCGCACAGAAGCACGGATACGCTTGAAATTCCTGTTATGCTATAACGGATACCATTGACCAAATAAAACATGGGGTTAAATTTGGATATTATGGTAACCAGCGGCGGAAGCATGTGAACAGGGTGAAAAACGCCGCCTAAAAGCACTAAAGGCACAATAAAATATACGTTCCACATATTCAACATGCCAAAATCTTCTGCCCAAAGCGCACTCATCATACCCGCACACGAGAATATCACAGAGATTGTCAAAATAAAATAAATAAGAAGAAACGGGTTTTCAATAAGCGACTGAGAAAAAAATTGAGAGACCGCAAAAACACCCAAACAAACAAACATCCCTCTGGCAACCCCGCCCGCTAATAATCCCAATACCATTTCAAAATAAGACAGGGGAGACAAAAGGATTTCCTGAATATGATTATGCCAGCGGCTTATGAACAAAGACGAACTTGTATTTTCATAGGAGCTGGATATCAAATGCATCGTCATTAAACCGGGAACGATATAGCTTAAATAGGTAAAACCCGTAGCCCCAAAGTCTATCCTTTTGCCCAAGGCGATTCCGAAAATAAACATAAATAAGGTTGAGGAAATTAAGGGCGGAAAGATAGTTTGGCTCGCCACTGCGATAAACCGATAAATTTCTCTTTTGGATAAGGCCAATACGCCTATCGGATTGGATATCATAAATTGCCTTTTCCCTTTATTTTCTATTCCATTTTATTCTAATTTATTCTAAACCGGTGACTTCTAAGAAAACCCGTTCCAAGGATCTATCCTGCAAGATATCCTTTTTAACGCCTCTTTTAATAATGCGGCCATGGTTGATAATGCCTATGGTTTTGCAAAGTCGTTCCGCTTCTTCCATATAGTGCGTTGTTAAAAAGATGGTTTTGCCTTCATTATTCAGTTGTTTCAGATAATCCCAGATCAAATATTTCAATTCCAGGTCACAGCCGGCTGTGGGTTCATCCAATATTAGGATTTCGGGATCATGGATCAGCGCACGGCATAACAATAAACGTTTTTTCATCCCACCGGAAAGGGCGCGATGCTTGACATGACTTTTGTGGTTCAGCTGAAAACGGGTCAAAAGCTCTTCAGCGCGTTTGGAGGCGATTGAAGACGAAATGCCGAAATAACCCGCTTGATAGACAAGCATTTGACGTACGCTTAAGAAAGGGTCGAAATTAAATTCTTGGGCGCACAGTCCGATCAGCTTTCGGCACTGGATATATTCCGATACTGTATCATAACCAAATATCTTCACGTGTCCTTCTTGATGATTGGACAAACCTGTTATGACATTTATCGAAGTTGTCTTGCCGGCACCGTTAGGACCCAGAAATGCGAAAAATTCTCCTCTGCGCACATCCAGGGAAACATTATCCAGGGCTCTGAAATCATCGTAATATTTGGTCAAGTGCTTAATTGAAATAGCGATTTCTGAATTACGCATAGACGCTTATTATACTTCAGGACAGGGGAATGTCAATTTAACAATAAAGACTAAAAAAGGAAAAATAGAATAATAGAATTTTAAAGTATCGGGGGAGATTGGACTTCAACCTTAGCCAGGGCCAGGTACCAAAGCGCAAAATAATTAACAAGCGGAATATACATCAAAAAAGCTATCCAGGTAGGCTTATTCAAGGCTTCGGCGATCTTAAACCAAAGCACCAAAGGAATGAAAAAATTCACTAACGGGATGAATAATAAAATGATCCACCAAAAGGAAACCCCTGCCATGCGGATAAAAAGAAAAACCTGAAGGAGGGGAACCCAACCCATCCAGGCGTGAGAGGTCCCGATCTTTTTCGCCATCAAAACTAAAGGATAACAGCTGAGGAACCACAAAAGTAAAAAGAATATGCTGGATACAATAAATAAGATTACAGGGAAAAGTTTGGATTCCGGATCAATATTAATACTTTTAAAGATTTGCTTTACTTGATTGATCTTTTCAAAGTTTTTGTATTCACGCATTTTATCGCGCACATCCAGGCCTTCGGTATCATTATCTTGTGTAGATAAATCTGTAAGATCGGTTGTCTGAACGGCCGTTTGGCTTGGGTCTGAACTCGTGGGGGATCTTTCTTCCGGTTCGATGTCGATGGCAATAGCTTCAGCGTTCTGATTGATTTCTTCTTCGGGGTCCAAGCTGACAAATACCCCATCCTGGGATACGATTTTAAAACCGTCAATAGATTCAATTGTCTCCAGGTAATAGGTAAGATCTACCCCAACGCCGATATCAAGAATGATAAATTGTGTCGTGCGGGCTAATATCTTTCCCTCTAATCTTTGACCGTTTTTGAGGATGACTACTTCCGCATTAGCCGCAGGCATAACCATCCAGAAAAGAAAACCGATTAAGACTATGCTTATAAAAAATCTTTTCATATGCTTTATATATTAGCTTATAGATTATCTATTTTTCAATTCTTTTTATCAGAATTTTCTTGCGCGAAATCATTCAATCTCTGAATAATCGAATGCACTTCTGTCAGCTTCATTAAATCCGAACGGAGTTGAGACACATTAGGGAGTCCTTTTAAATAGCCGATATAGTGTTTCCTGAAAGGATAAATATAGCGCTCGCCTTTATGGTCTACCGCTGACTTCAAATGTTTGATACATAAGGCGATTCGTTGTTCGATAGAAGGAGGAGGCAGAAATTTACCGCGTTTCAAAAAATATTTCGATTGTTGAAATATCCAGGGATTGGCGATGGCGCCTCTTCCGATCATAACACCGTCACAGCCAGTGGCCAGCATCTTTTTTACATCAACTTCAGAAGTGATATCCCCATTACCGATCAGCGGAATACGGATAACTTTTTTTATCTTCTCAAGCCAACTCCAGTCCGCATGCCCCCGATATCCTTGACACCTGGTCCGGCAGTGCACCGTCAAGGCCTGCGCACCGGTTTGTTCGACCATCTGAGCTATGGATAGTATATCAATTTGTTCTTTACTCCAGCCTAAACGTGTTTTTACCGTAACCGGGCATTTCGTGGCTTTGACAACCGCCTTAACGATACTTTCCATCTTTTTAAGGTCTTTGAGAAGTCCTGCGCATTCTCCCCGTGCCACATGTTTTCTGACCGAACAACCACAATTAATGTCAATAAAATCCGGGTTAAATCTCTCAACGATCCGCGCCGCTTCGGCCATGGATTCCTCCTGATAACCAAAAATCTGTATTGCAAAAGGCCTTTCTTTTTCGCTGATGAGTACCTTATCTAAAGCCTTTGGCACCTCTCTAATAAGGGCTTCACTGCTGGTAAATTCACTGAAAAGGATATCTGCGCCTAATTCTTTACAGATCAAACGAAAAGGCATATCACTCACCTCATCCATGGGCGCCAATATTAAAGGGTAGTCAATTTGTAATCGGCCGATATTCATACAATCTTTCTTTGTTTTTATTTAGCCGTAGGCTTCCCTGTAAAACCAGGTTGATTATTTCATAAAATTCTTTACAATAAAGTAACATAAAATTAAAAAGATACATTTTAGTGTACCAATAATAATAAGTTGCGTATAAAATGTAATACAAATGCGATAAGTTTACAAACCTTTTAATCTTAATTTTTATAGGAGAAAATCATATGGATTTGACCTGGGTACAATTAGGGAGTTTATTTATGCTTTTAGGCGTATTGTTAGGCACCCTGGGAACCAACACGCTTAAGCTTAAAGCCAGTAAAGAAGCCCTGACCAATTTCAAAACAGGTATTTTTTATCACTTGCTTCATTCTCTGGCTTTGTTTTTGGTCTATTTTCTAAGCACAATTTATGTCGATCCTAATATCCAATACGCAGGATTATTCTTTATTACAGGTATCTTATTGTATTCAGGAGCCCTGTATCTGTACGCGATTACAGACTTTTTCCCTTTAAGGATCATTGAGCATATCGGAATCTTTTTTTTCCTTTTAGGTTGGTTCTTTCTCCTGCATAGCGACTTGCGAATGATAGTTTAAGGATGAAACGAACTACTATTTCTTTTTATACTTTGGGATGCCGATTGAATCAAAGCGAAACCGCGTTCATTCAACACTCTTTTGCTATGGATGACGCATATCAAATCGTGGACTTTAGAAAACCCGCTGATATTGCTGTTATTAATACTTGCACAGTTACGCAAAAAGGAGACACTGATGCTCGGCGATTGATCCACAAGGCAAATCGCCTTAACCCGGATGTTTCCATAGCCCTAATTGGATGTCAGGCAGAAATTCAAAAAAATCTTTTAACAAACTTCCAAAATGTCCGTTGGGTTGTTGGCAATGCCAAAAAGATCGACCTGCTTTCGATCATAAAAAACACCCGGTTAAATGAACCCCCGCTTGTCATTACGCCCCAAATCCCTACCGGTAATTTCACGATACCTATCACCGGCATCGATGAAAAACGAACCCGTGCCAATCTGAAGATTCAAGACGGATGTAATTTTTTCTGCTCTTTTTGTGAGATCCCCTACGCTCGTGGCAGAGCCCGAAGCAGAGATTTTCAGAATATCTTAGAAGAGGCAAAATATCTCGCGGAAATTGGTCATAAAGAATTGATCATTACCGGCATCAATGTCGGAACGTACCGACAAAATAACCACAGTCTTTTTGATGTTATTTTGGCTTTGGAGGATATCAAAAAGATTGAACGCATCCGCATTTCATCTATCGAATTTACAACCATTGATAAAAGGATACTTACCCATATGGCACAAAGTCCCAAACTCTGCCGACACCTTCATGTCCCACTACAGAGTGCCGATGATCAAGTTTTGAAAAGCATGAACCGTAAATATACTTACAAGGCATTTGACGATTTCATAGATTTTGCATACAATACCGTTAAAAATATCTGTCTCGGGACGGATCTTATTGTCGGTTTTCCTACGGAAACTGACATACGTTTTCAAAAAACATATAATCACATGAAAAATTCTCATTTTCATTATTTTCATGTATTTAGCTATTCTCGACGAAATGTCGCAAAAAGCAAGAAATTATCTCAAACAATTCCCATATCCGTTATTCAAAAAAGAAGTCTTTTATTAAGGAAGCTTAGCACAGTCAAACGCAAGGAATACTATAGCTCTTTTATCGGGACGACCCAAAAAGTGCTTTTTGAACAAAAAAAAGGGGAATCTTGGACTGGATTAACGGATAATTATGTGCGCGTGTCGGCAAATTGCAAGAGAAGCCTGAGAAATCAAATAAGAGAAGTCCAATGTGTTTCTTTGGAGAATGATAAAATTCTAGGAACAATAAAGCGGCAATTAAGGAAAACCCATGGAAAAACCCGAACAAAATAACGAAAAACTGAACGAATCATCCCTAGACAAACCCGTCTCTTCAGAAAATCGTAAACCAGACGAAGCATTATCGAAAAAAGAAGAAGGAGTGACCATCCCTGAAAAAAAAGAATCAAACCCGCAGCCTATTTTGAAAGAGGCCGCACAGGAACATCCCCTTGAAAAAAAATCTGATGACCTGGCTGAACTAAAAATGCCCTTGCCCACTTTTGATAAAAATAAAATTCTCCTTATATGCAATCAAAATGACCCTAGCTCTGATAAAATTATTGCATTTCTGAAATCCTATAATATTGAGGTTGTTCACACAATCCAAAGGCCTGAAGCCATGAAACCCATTGCGCAAGTATATAATGAAAATAGAAACATTCAATTTGGTATCGTTCTTATGAACGCTGATAATTTTTGTTATTCACGTGGAAACGGAAGCCCCAAGGACCAGATCATGATAAGTCATACAAAAATTATTTTTGAATTAGGTTATTGGATAGGAAAATTAGGAAGAGATAAAGTCGTGGCGCTCTATTACGATCAACGAAGTTATCGATGCCCTACAGAATTCTGCGATGCGATGTATATCCCTTTGGATAAAAAAGGCGCCTGGAAAAGTGAATTAAAAGTAAAAATGAAAAGTTGCGGATTTGCGATGAATGACTAAAAGCCAGATACCGTATTTTCCTTTATGTGGATAAATTAAAAAATTCCCTTGTTAATTCTGATATCTATATATAATAATATAATTAGACAAAATTATAAACAGTAGATTAGGAGATTTTCATGAAAAACATACTTTCATCAACAGGCTGTTTTATTTGCACCTTTTTTATCATAATACTGATTGGGATGTTTGCCTTCACGTATAACGTGTCCGCGCAAAATTCACCTAAACCTATTACCAGCCCACGATGTAATGTTTTTACATTTGACGCCTCAGGCTCGTCAGATCCTGATAATCAAGACATATCGTATTTTTGGGATTTCGGTGATGGCAATACCTCGACCGAACCCATCACTTCACATACTTACACTGATTCAGGTGAATACAATGTAACTTTAACGATTACGGATAATTCCGGCCTTGAATGCGGAACAGCCATAACGACACAAAAAGTACTTGTCAATATTCCTCCTTTCGCGACTTTTACAGCAAAAGAAATGGTCTGCGCAAGCGAATCCGTTATTTTTGATGCAAGTAAAAGTCATGATGACAGCAATAATGAATTGGATTATGAATGGTCATTTGGAGATGGAACAAGTTCCAGAGGCGATGCCATTGTTAATAAAAGTTTTTCCCAGGCAGGGAAGTATACCGTTAGCCTGACAGTTGATGATAACAGTGGGACGGTATGCAATAAACAAACCGTTGAAAAAGAAATTTATGTCAATGAACCACCCCGCGCAGAAGCAGGGGAAAGCATCCTTTACAAATGCGTAACAGATCCTAATGATCTGGAGGTTTCCTTCGATGCTTCAGCGTCTTCAGACCCTAACGGAGACCCTCTGCAATTTGTATGGGATTTTGGTGATGGCCGAAGGGCCGAAGGGCCGCAAGTTAAACATAAATATGCATCTTTGGGCAACTATGATGCTAAATTGCTGGTAAAAGACAATACCAATCTCGGATGTGGGGCGAGCGTGGATTTTGTTACCGTAAAATTGACTAAAGCGCCAACCGCTGATGCAGGAGATGATGTAATCGCTTGTAGCAATGACGTTATTAATTTTGACGCCGCAGACTCGTATAAGGACCAAAAAAAAGGCACGCTTTCATTTAATTGGTCTTTTGGCGATGGAACTGAGGCCACAGGAGTTCAGGCATCCCACAAATATGTTAAACCTGGCACTTATAAGGTCAATCTTGCAGTAACCAATGAACTCAATCCCATGTGTGCACCGGCAAAGGACACGAAAAAAGTTGTTATTAATTCAACCCCTACCGTAAATATCAAAACCGCCACCGCAACTTGCTTAGGTAACAAAGTCGAATTTGATGCTTCTTCGGCAACAGATATGGATGGCGATCCGCTTGAATACTATTGGAGCTTCGGGGACGGAACTATTTTAAAAGCCGGCCCGAAAGTATCGCACCTTTATAGTCAGGGAGGCAATTACCGCGTGACCGTGATTGTGGATGACGCTAAAGAGACAGCTTGTTCAACTGCAACCGCGACAGCGGATATTAAAGTAAACACCCCTCCGGTGGCTGATGCCGGACCTAATAGTTCCTGCTGTGTTAATATGGATGCAAAATTTGATGGATCAGCTTCCAGTGATGCGGATGGAGATCCGCTTACCTATACCTGGGATTTCGGCGACGGCACCAAAACCAATGGAGCCATCGTAACCCATAAATATACCAAGAGTGGGGCGTACAATGTAACTTTAACCGTAGATGATAATTCCGGGACTTCCTGTAGTAAATCAACAGCCGGTTATATAGCGGACATAAACGCACAACCCATTCCTGTAATGACCATACGCTGAGGATAAAAAATGAGCATAGAAATCAATAGTATAATATTAGGCGGCAATTTAGCCAACGACGTTACCTTGAAAACTTTATCAGCCGGACAAAACGTATGCACTTTTACCCTTGCCACAAACCGCACCTTTGTCAAGAATAACGATAAAGTGGTAGAGACGTCATTCATTGATGTTGAGGTTTGGGGGGTGATCGCCCAAAACTGCAATCAGTATTTACGTAAAGGAAGTCCTGCTGTTGTTGTCGGAAGAGTGAAGCAAGACCGATGGGAAAATGATAAGGGCGAGAAGAGGAGTAAACTCAAAGTGGTTGCCTCCAGTGTCCAATTCCTTCCGTCAAACAGGCAAGACAAAGCCAGAACCGATACCAAAAAAACTCCTGAAGATAATCAAACGGCTTGGGACGAATAGCTAATATCAAAATAATCAAATATTTCAGATATGAAGGAGTATACTGTATGAAATTGTACCTATCACTTATTCTTGCCATTACATTCTTATTTGGCTGC
>JAGYNW010000067.1 GCA_018399915.1 Candidatus Omnitrophota bacterium | reverse complement strand
GGATCAGTATCAGCGGGGGCGTGGATATGGGGAATTACTCACTGGCTTCGGATACCGGAACAGCGACAGCCGATATTGCGAGCGTTTCTTTAGATATCACGGCCCAGGATGAAACAAAAATTTTTGATGGATTAGCCTACTCAGGCGGTAACGGGGTGACCTATTCAGGATTTGTTAACGGGGAAGATCAAGGCGTGCTTGGCGGAACGCTTGTATATGGAGGGACATCACAAGGAGCTAAACAAGCCGGCATTTATACGATCATCCCTGGCGGCTATGATTCTGATAATTATCATTTTGTTTATAACGAAGGAGTTTTAGAGATTACGGTTGATACAAACGGACAGCAGATCAATAATGTTTTAGAGTCTTTGATAAGCTTTTCAAAAGCTGTTAACGGAACCCAGGACAATCTGTCTTCTTCCCAGTCAGGGCCATCTGGCACCTTTTCTGTCGGGCCGGGCGCGGGAAGCCGCACCGTTAACAGCTTCACTGTTTTTCGGCTTGTTGAAGACAGGACTTTATAATTCTTTAAGATAAGAGGATAATTTTTACAAAACTAAACTCCGATCATATGAGAGTTTGGTTCACTTTGTCGTTCTGGAAATTTTCAAAGGAGGGTTTTAAAGTTCTTGATGTTAAGTCAGCTGGCAGGATGCTTTAGACGGAAGAAAAAGATCGTCTTAGAACTCTAGCTTAAACCTTATCCGCCGAAGAGTTAGGTCTCATGCGGCTTTTAAAACCTGTTTGAATCCTTTCAAATCAGTTGCGATAACTTTGGATATGCAGTAAAATAAATTTTCAATCCTAAAACTTTGGCCTATAAATAAAGGTAGTGGCCCGAATGGAAACATCCAGGTCTACAAACAAAAAAGATACGAAGCCCCCTGCATCGAAATTCTTAATGCCTTTTTTTTGGTTTATAGGAATATTTTTTACTGTATTTACCGTTTGGGTCGGATATTATATGTGGATCGCCCGGTAGTGATCATTAATAATCCAATGCCGATAATTTTATGACAATACTCAGTGTGCCTCCCCTTATTATGGCTGTGGTCGCTTTTTATATAGGGATCTATTATTTTATCCTTTTTCTTGGCGATCGCACGCGGCGTGTTAATTCTTCCTTTTCTTTTATGTGCCTTGCCATAGGTTTTTATAATATATGCTGTGTCGGGAATTACAATGCGACGCATTATTTGCAGGGATGGTATTGGCAGCGGTTTCAACTTTTCACCCTCGCTTTTGTGTCCATCGGTCTTTTGGGTTTTGTTACTGATTACACCGGGCTTGAACGGAAAAAAACCAATATCTGCATCATGGCTTTTTTCGGGGTATGCGCCTTGGTGCAGTTATTTGATCAAAGTGACCTTACCTGGATCGTTTCGCAGCCGCTAATCAAAACTTTTGATCTTTATGGAAAGACGATAACTTATAATGAAGTCGCCCAAGGGATCTTTACGGACATACAGGCATATGCCTTCTTGTGTTTTTTTACTTATATTTATTGGCTGAGTTTTTATTATTACCGAAAAGTAGATTCCCGAAAAGGGCTGCCTTTGCTGTTGTCAACTATCTTGTTTTGTTTGGCCATGTTCGAGGATGTTATGGTCAGTACAGGGTTTTATGATTTTGTTTATACCCTGGAATATGGTTATGTCGGCTTTTTGCTTATCATGACCTACGCTCAGACCACGCAGGAGAATAAGCTCCGGGGACAATTGAGTGAAACCGAGAGCCGTTACCGTTCTTTGATCTCTAATATTCCTATCGGTATCTTTCGGACAACTTGTGACGGGCAGATCGTATCGATCAATCCGGCTTTTGTCAAGATCCTGGGTTATGATACAGAAGAGGAGCTTTTATCTGTGCCGGCTGATAAGATATGGAGGTTCCCGAACCAGCGGCAAATCCTTTTAAAAAGGTTGAAGGAAAAAGGACCGCTTAAGGATTTTGAAGCGGAATTTTGCAAAAAGGACGGAAGCACATGTCTTGTGTCGCTGAGCGTTCAGGGCGGTTATCATCCGGATGGGGATTTGGAATTTATAGACGGTATGGGCAGGGATATAACCGAGCGGAAGAAATATCAAAAGGACTTAGTCTTAAAGCAATACTATCTGACCAAGGCTCAGGAGATGGGGCGTATCGGGACTTGGGAGCTGGATGTTCTGCGTAATCGACAGGTCGGTACGGATGAAACCTATCGTATCTATGGGTTACCTATCGGCGCGGAACTGACCTATGAAATGTTTTTGGATATTGTTCATCCGCAGGACAGGGAGTATGTTCAGGATCAATGGCAGATGGCTCTGGAAGGCGCGCCTTATGATGTGGAACATCGCATTATCGTAGAGGGCGAGGTTAAATGGGTCAGGCAGAAGGCCGAACTCTCTTTCAATGATAAGGGTGAATGTGACCGTGCTGTTGGATTTATTCAGGATATTAGTTCCATGAAAAAGACAGAGCAGGAGTTAAATCTGCATCGTCAGCATCTGGAAAAACTTGTTGAGGAAAGAACCCAACAACTGGTCCAGGCCGAAAGGCTCGCGGCCACAGGCCGTTTAGCGGCGAGTGTCGCGCACGAGATCAATAATCCTTTGCAAGGGATGAGTATTCATCTGGACCTGATGAATGATGCGATACCGGGTTCCACCAAAAGCGCCAAAAGCGAGGCGCATTATGATCATGTGAAAAAAATATCACCCGCATCGCGGAGATCGTTGCACAATTGCTTGATATTTATAAGTACTCTGAAAATGAGAAAAAACCGATTGATATCAATGGACTGATCAGGAAGATTGTCAAATTTATAAATAATCAGTTAAAGATAAAAAATGTGGCTTTGGATTTACATTTGCAATCGTATTTACCTGAGATCTTGGGTTGGGAGAGGCAATTGCATCAAGTGATATTGAACCTTATCCTGAATGCCTCGGAAAGTATTATTAAAAAAGGCAAGATCTGGTTTACCACAACCGCCACAGAGGATGCGATTCTGATTGAGGTTAAAGATAATGGCAAAGGCATAGCTTCAGAGGATATTGCGCATATTTTTGATGCGTTTTTTAGCACAAAGAAAAACACCGGAGTGGGATTGGGGCTTTTTGTCTGTAAGGGGCTGATTGAGAATCATGGTGGCACCATTGCGGTTGCCAGCGAACAGGGTCGGGGGACGACATTCACAATAACTTTACCTTTTAAACACAGTTAGTGCTTTCTGTTTTTGTAATAACAAGAGATCTAAGTAAATGGCTGTTGAGCCGTTAATCAATTCAAAAGGAGGACGGATATGATATTTTTAACCGTGGTTTTAGTGATTTTTTTAGTCGTGATCGTGGGTATGCTTTTTTCTATTAATGAAAAAGTAGACCGGCTCGCGCAACATTTTCTTCCTGAGGAGGAAATTAGCGAAGAAATCAACGACTCGGAAGAGGGTGAAGATCGGGCTGAGGACAATGAGGAGAGTGAAAATAAATAATGAGCAGATATTTTATCAGGCGGATGCCGGGTAAGTTCATTTATTGATTGACGTAATTTTTTGAAAAAGGCGGCCCTGAATCAGGGCTGCCTTAAGTATCTTTTTAGGAGGATTTATGGCAAAACAGGATTTGTTTAAAAACAATTTGTACCAATATCCCTGGCTTTTGGGGATACTCGGATTTTTTCTTTTAATCAGTGTGAGTTGGCTCAGTGAGATTATGGATCTTCCCTATTTATTATTAAATGCCCCAAAAACACCTGTAAACTGGAAAGAAGCCATTATTGAATCTTCGTTAACGGCCATTATCGGGATCCTTGTTGTTTTAAGATTGCGTTATAATTTTAATAAGCGCACAGAGGTTGAGTCTAAATTGTTTGAATCGCAAAGGGAGCTGCAGATAGAAAAAGAGAAGCTGGAGGAGGTTTTAAATATTGGTTGTGAAATCAGTTCTATTTTAAGGCTTAACCAGTTGATAGATTTTATTATTGATCAGGCCGTTAAATTACTTGACGTTGAAAGGTGTTCGCTAATGATGATCGATATGCAAAAGAACGAACTGGTGATCAAGGGTTCATTCGGTGTCAAGGCGGATGTTATACGGGATACAAGATTGGCGTTAGGCGAAAGGATTGCGGGAAAGGTGGCGAGTCAGGGTTTGCCTTTGTTGGTGCGGGACATAAGGAGTTCAGAATTTGCCGCCTTGGCGCCGTTACATAGTTATAAAAGTCATTCCTTTATGAGTGTTCCTATACTTTTGCACCGGGAAGTGGTTGGTGTGATCAGTGTTACTGAGAAACGGTTAACGGAATCGACAGATGCGGCGTTTAGAGAAATGGATTTGAAAATCCTGACACGGATTGTGCATCAGGCCGCGATATCAATTGAAAATGCTACGTATTACCAGGAGTTAGAGTATTTGACCCAAATAGATTCTTTGACAGGGCTCTACAATCATAGGTACTTTGTCCAAGCGATTGATAAAGAGATCGAAAGGGCGAAACGGTATAATCGGACTTTATCTTTATTAATGCTGGATGTAGATAATTTTAAATATTTTAATGATACCTACGGACATCCGGCCGGAGATGCCTTGCTCAAGGAGATCAGTATGCTGATGTTAAAGGTTACACGCGATATAGATATTTGTTGCCGCTATGCCGGGGATGAATTTATTATTATTTTGCCGGAGACCGATATTCAGCAAGCCAGAATTTTTGGCGAAAAACTTACGACCGCGATCAAGGCTATTCAGTTCAATGAAGAGTCTGTTTCTGCGAGTGCAGGCGTGGCGGAATATGAAAATTTCAAACATAATCGAATGGATTTTGTCCGCAAAGTTGATCAGGCGCTTTATGATTCTAAAAAGGCGAGAAAGAAGAAGAGTAAAAAAAGGAGCTGATTCTTAAACCTTTGCTCTTCTTCCTTGCCGCCCCTTTTTTTGTTAGATCTTCCCGGAAATAAAAGTATTGACAAAAAAAATGTTGGCATTAGAATACTAGAAATACCAAATCAGTATTGTAGTTTTTATCCGAAGGAGGGGTTGAGTGTGAATATTTCCATCGAGGAAAAAATATTAAATGCAGCTGAGAAGCGAATGGTCCGATTCGGGTACCGCAAAGTGACTATGGATGAGATCGCGCAGGATTTGCACATGAGTAAGAACACGATCTACAAATATTTTACCGGGAAGATTCATATCGCCGAGAGCTTGTTAATACGGCTTAAGAAGCGCATTAATCATTATCAGTCGGAAATGGAGAAGCAATCGGATGATCCTTTGGAGATCCTTTCCCAAAATATTTTTTATCTGCAGAAAGAATTAGCGCCGTGGTTTGATCATTTCCTGAAAGATATCAATTATGAATTGCCGCAATTGTGGGAAGCGTTTGTAAATTATCGCACCGAAAAGATTCTGGAAATAGAGAATTTGATCGCAAAAGGGATTCAAAAAAAAGAATTCCGCAAGATCAATCCTGCCATTGCTGCCCGTGCTTATCTGGGCGCGGTCAATAGTATTATATCACCGGAAGTGCTGGAAAAGGAGGGCGTTTCTTTTCAGTCAGCCCTAAAGGCGATTATGGATATTTGGTCACAGGGCATCCTTTTGCGAAAGTGATCATTTTAAAAAATGAAAAAGAATGAAGATAGAGGAGGAAGAAATGAAAGTTTTATTTGTCACGCCTCAGTTGGGGTCTTGGGCAACGCATGGGCATCATGTTGCGCCTAATCAAATGCACGCGCATTGGGCGGCTTATGCCCGGGCGCAAGGGACGATTGAGCCTGAAGTGCTGGACTGCAAGGCCCTCAATATTCCTTTTGACAAAATGCTTAACCTAATTCAGGAAAAGCAGCCAGAGGTTATTGTTTTGGGGGATATCCTGCATTCCTATGGAGGGTTTGCCGTCCAGAAATATTTTAATGAGGCGGCCGCGGCGATCAAGGAGATCCTGCCGGATGTGAAGATAATAGTGGGAGGGCTTTGGTATTCGTTTTTAAGCCAAAAGACATTGGAGGATAATCCTGCGATTGATTTTGTTATTATGGGAGAAGGGGAATTGACTTTTAATGAATTGATGGCGGCCTTGAAGAAAAAGGACCGTTTATTGAGTGATATCCCGGGATTGGCTTTGCGCGCAAAAGATTCCATTGTTTTTGGGCCTGTGCGGGAATTGATCAAGGATCTGGATTCCCTTCCATTGCCGGCCTATGATCTGTTTCCCATGGATAAATACGTAGGGCACACTTATTGGAAACCATTTGTCGAGATTGTTACCTCACGCGGTTGCACACATGGATGTACTTTTTGTTATGAATGGAGTGAGCATGATCCCCGGGCTCTCAATCATTTTAACCGTTGGCGCGCGAAATCTGCCCAAAGGGTTATTGAAGAGGTTGAGATGTTAGAAAAGGATTTCGGGACAAGAGTGATGGTCATACAGGAGGATAATTTTAATTTGAACCCGCGCAGAGTCAGGGAATTTTGTCAAGAAAAGATTCGGCGGGGTTTAGAAATGAAATGGGTAAGCCTTGGCTGTGCCAGTGATTGGGTGCGCCTGGAAAAAGATATTCCTTTGATGAAAGAGGCAGGCATGTTTATGGCGGTTTTTGGCATTGAGGTGGCCAGTGACGATGAATTGCGGAAATTGGATAAAGGAATATCAGTTGAGCAGATCTACAAGACCATTGAGATCCTGCGTGCGAATGATATCGCTATTGTTGGGGATATCATGATTGGATTTGAGTATGATGATGAAGCCATTATCAAACATCGTTTTGAGTTTGCCAATCAGGTGGATCCGGACGTGATGTGGGTCGGTTATTTAACGCCGCCGCCGGGTTCCCCTATCTGGGCGGACGGTATAAAACGCGGATGGATTGATCCGGACCATATTGATATGTTGCAATGGGATTTTTTACATCCCGTTATCCCTACCCAGCATTTGAGTGTGGAAGATCTGGGGCGTCTTGGAGCGTGGGGAATGAGGGAATTTTATTCGCAACCGGGACGGATCCAGAGGATTCTGCAGAGTGATTTTGATGAATTGGCTAAATTATGCTTCAAGGATGTGATGGCAGGGGTAAATAAATGGGAAGCCGGAGCCGTAAAGGGCGAAAAGCATATTTAAATACCCTTTTCCTGCCTTGCGTGATTCTATGAAAATTGACAGACTTTAGTCACATGAGTTATGATGGGCTGCGAGCCAGGCTTCCAGGACAATAGACTTGGATGTATTGATAGTTTCAGGTGGTGCGAACCGGTCTCAAAAATGTCAGAGGAAGAGAGGCTCGGCGGGGAAGTAAGCCGTGGCCATTAATTCAAACTTGTTATGCGAGAGAATTACTGCGCTTTTTTGTGAAGGGCCTGGCTTTGCGTGTAAAATGACTAGGAGGGGGATTGGCCTCTCTTTTTTTGCGAAAGAACGAAAGGGTGATTTTGATAAAATGTATTTTGTGTGCGTGGGAAGCAAAAACATTGGCAGCCGTAAAGGAAAGAAAATATTATCAATGCCCGCGGTGTTCAGCCGTGTTTCTTGACCCGGCAAATTATCTTTCTTCCATTAAAGAAAAAGAACGGTATGAGGAACATAATAATGATGTCGAAGACCCTGCGTATCAGGATTTTGTTGCGCCGGTTGTTTCAGAGGTTAGGGATAAGTTCGGGCAACAACATCAAGGCCTTGATTTTGGGGCAGGAACCGGTCCGGTGATTACTAAGCTTTTGCGTGAAAAGGGATATAGGGTCGCGTTATACGACCCCTTTTTTTGGGATAATCCCGAAGTACTTAAAGGCACGTATGATTTTATTGTTTGCTGTGAGGTTATTGAACATTTTCATTCGCCTTTAAAAGAGTTCGGGAGGCTCAATTCTCTTTTAAGGCCGGGAGGAATGTTGTTTTGTATGACGGATCTGTATTGCGAAAGTATGGATTTTCAAAGATGGTATTATAAAGATGACTCCACGCATGTCTTTTTCTATCATCCGAGAACTTTGGAATGGCTTAAAGGAAAAATAGGATTTTCTTCCTTAGAGATCAAAGGAAGGCTGATAATGTTGGGTGCTTCTTTGCTTGAAAAATAAACAAAAAAATGATTTTAGCTCAAAGAAGAAGTATTTTTAATGGAATATATCAGGTTTTTTTTAAGAATAAAAGATTGATCTCTTTCGGATTCAGTTTAACCTTTTTCTCCAGTTTTGGTCAGACGTTTTTGCTTTATTTGTATGTCCCTGCTATTTTGAAAGAATTCGATTTAAGCCGGTTTTCTTTTGGTTTGATTTATGGTGCAGCAACCATTATGAGCGGGCTTACTTTAGCGGTTGTCGGAAAAATCATAGACCGAAGCCAACTGCGTCAGTACACATTAACCGCGGTTTTTCTTCTCATATTTTCATGTTTGCTTTCAGGATTTTCGTTAAATCCGGCTTTTCTTTTTATCAGCTTATTTTAGCAAATGAAAAAGCATGGGCGGTGGAATGGGTTACGGCTTCTTTCATTGGTTATGCGGTGGGCCGGACTTTTTTTCTTTGGCCGGAGGAAAATTTATCGATAAATTTTCCGCTTTAGCGCTGTTGCCTTTTTATTTAATTCCCTTTGCCGTTGGCTTGGCTGCCCTTACTTTGAGTGATCAAGTTTTTATCGCTCCGGTCTATTTAATGTTAACAGGGATTTCCGAGGGGTTAAGCAGCCCTTTAAGTGTGGCGCTTTTAGCAGAAATTTACGGAATAGAGCATTTAGGCGGGATAAGAGCGATGCTTGCGGCGGTTACGGTCTTTAGCACGGCCTTGAGCCCGGCTTTATTTGGTTTTTTGTTGGATCAGGGGGTTAATTTTAAATTTATATCAGGAGGTTCTTTCGTTTTTGTCTTAGTAGCTGTTTTGTTAGGCAGCCGATTACCTTTGTTGAACACGCGTGTGGAAAGAAAACTATGATGAAAATAATAAACAAAAAACCTCTTTGAGGTGGTTTACTTTCGGACATGGCTTCGATTCTATGAGGGTTATTCCTGATGCGAAGTCCCTAATAATGAACAGACAAGCCGGAACAGCGCACGCCTTAAGTTTTTAATCGTATAGCTAATGGTAACGGAACAGCAGTTTGTTTTATGTTTCTAATAAATATTTCTTGTTATATATTTTTTTTTATTCACTTTTTTTATTAATAATAA
>JAGYNW010000066.1 GCA_018399915.1 Candidatus Omnitrophota bacterium | reverse complement strand
CTTTTGAATATGGAGCCCCGCCGCATGCCGGTGTGGCATACGGGATTGACCGGTTGGTCGCCATCCTTGCCGGGCTAGATTCGATCAGAGATACCATTGCGTTTCCCAAGACGCAAAAAGGGAATTGTTTGATTACAGATGCTCCCTCGGATGTTTCCGCGAACCAGTTGCAGGAATTAAGTTTAATGCGCATAAAAAAAGGAGATGATGATGAATCATAAATTCGTTAAATACTTGATATTATTATTGTTTGTTTTTTTGGGGACGGCTTGTTCATCATCAAAGATCGCGACACGTTTTTATGCTGAAGATAAGCCGCGTGTCGATCAAGAGATTTACGGTAATGCCGGTTATATCATGGGGGGACCTGAAGAACCCATCCCGCCGCCGGAAAAAAAGACCAGGAAAATTTATATCCTGGAGTTCTCGCAGGATGTTGATCAGCCTGTTCCCGATGGAACTCTGTATGAAAGAGATTCTAAGAATGATAAAGGTCCTGGAGACCTTGATCTGCCGCCCAGGAAAAAAGTCAAGGTGGAGCCGGCGCCGGCTGTCCCCAAGATAGCTCTCCCGGAATTTGATGAAATGGACGAAACGTCTTCTGCGGATACGGGAACAAGCACCCGTGATATTTTAACGGAATATACGGTAGAAGAAAACGATACATTGCAAAAGATCTCAAAGAAATTTTATGATTCTTACAGTAAATGGCATAAAATATATGAGGTCAATAAATCTTTGATCAAAGATCCGAATTTTATTAAACCCGGTATTGTTATCAAGATTCCCCGATTGCAATAAGGAACCGCGTGAGGTTACATGCCCAGAACTATTCATATTGAAGATAACAAAGATATCCAATTGCTTTTTGGCAACTATGATCAGAATCTTAAATTGATCGAGGCGGAACTCAATGTCCGGGTCAAAAGAGACGATAAGGGCTTAACCATCTCAGGCGACCGTAAGCAGGTTGATAAAGCGGTTGAATTGTTCGATTACCTTCTGGATATGATCAAGGAAGGGTCGACTCTGAAGCGGCGGGATATTACGTATGCCTTGAGACTTGCTTCACCCGATGAGGGGGTTGATTTTAAGTATTTGGCAAAAGAGCGGATTGATGTTTCTGTCCGGGGAAATCTTATATCTCCGAAAACCAAGGGACAGATCGAGTACATTGAGGCGATCAAGCATAATGATATCGTTTTTGGTGTCGGGCCGGCAGGAACAGGTAAGACCTATCTGGCCATGGCTATGGCTGTAAACGCTTTAAAAAAAGGTTTGGTCCGGAGGATCATTTTGACACGGCCGGCTATCGAAGCAGGCGAGAATTTGGGTTTTTTGCCTGGGGATATGATCGAAAAAGTGTTGCCTTATTTGCGTCCTCTGTATGATGCGCTTTATGAAATGATGGAAGCCAGCAAGGTTGAATCTTTGGCCGAACAAGGCATTATTGAGGTCGCGCCTTTGGCGTTTATGCGGGGCCGTACCCTTAATGATGCGTTTGTTGTCCTGGATGAGGCACAAAACAGTACGCCATTTCAGATGAAAATGTTTTTGACCCGCCTGGGGTTTGATTCCAAGACAGTCATTACCGGGGATGTGACGCAGAGTGATTTGCCCAAGGGGTCATTGAACGGTCTTTCTGACGCAGAGAGCGTGCTCAAAGGGGTGGAAGCCATTAAATTTGTCCATTTGACAGACAGGGATGCGGTCAGGCATGAATTGGTTCAGGAGATTATAAAAGCTTATGATAATGCGCAAAGATAATAAAACGCTAACGGACACAAATAAAAAGATTTTTTCCTATCTACTTGTCGGCTTTCTGGTCATCGGTCTTACATTTTTTTGTTACTTGGTCGATTATCCGCTAATTATTCCGCTCTTATTACTATTTCTCAGTGTCCATTTGAGTTTGTTCCGTAAAACAGGCGCGCGCTTTTTCCTGAATTTAGGATTGCTCCTGATATTGATTGTTTTTACCACACACGCGGTCACTTTTTACACAGATATTCCTTTTTATTATATTCCGGTTGCGAGTATCGCGATGCTGACCATGCTGCTGTTTAATGATATCAAGGTCTCTTTTGTCATGGCTTTTATCAGCAGTCTGTTGGTCGCGATGATCGTTGATGGGGACTTTGGAGTTATGATCACTTTCTTTTTAGGTTCTTTGACAGGGGCGTTAACTGTACGCGAAGCGAGAAACCGAGGTCAATTGATCGGCGCAGGCCTTTTTGTCAGCGCGATACAGATCATTTGTTTATTTTTGCTGCTTCCGCGGCTCAATATGGCATTGGAATATGATTTTATAAAACAGAATGTTTATCCTTTGATCGCAAACGGATTTATTTGCGCGTTTTTTGTGGCAGCGACTTTAAATGTTTTTGAATATTTATTCGGCGTGCTAACGAATTTCAGCCTTTTAGAGATTGCCGATAGCAATCATCCCTTGTTGAAACGTATGGCCCTGGAAGCCCCGGGAACTTGGCAGCACAGTCTTTCAGTCAGTCAGCTCTCGGAAGCCGCGGCTGACGCGATAGGCGTCAATACCCTTTTGACAAGGGCCGGCGCATATTATCATGATATCGGCAAGATCGAGAAGCCGGAATATTTTAACGAGAATCAATTGCTGGGACAAAACAAACATGACCATATTGAACCTTCCATGAGCCGGCTTGTGATCCTTAATCATGTCAAAGAAGGGATGGAGTTGGCCCGCAAAAATAAGATCAATTCCATTATCCTGGATTTCATCCCGCAGCATCATGGAACAAGTATTATGCATTATTTTTATCAAAAGAATCTTGAATTAGCCGAAGGAGGCAAGATCGCGGGAGAAGAGAGTTTCCGTTATCCGGGGCCTAAGCCTCAGACCAAAGAAGCCGCGATCGTACTCTTAGCGGATTCTGTGGAAGGGGCTACCAGAGCCTTGGACGAACCCAATCCCAACCGGATTGAAGAAGTGGTGCGGAAGATCATCAATAATAAATTTATTGATGGGCAATTGGATGAATGCAATTTAACGTTAAAAGAGATCGAAAAAATCTGTGAAACGTTCACAAGGATTTTAAGTGCTATGTATCATGGACGGATCAAATATCCAGAAAAAACCAATGGAAATACAAATAAAAAATCTGCAGAAAAAAATACTTCTCAATCTTCCACTAATACAAAGGTTGACAAAAATAATCCTTAGTTCTGTAGGGACCCGCAAGTGTCAACTTTCTCTTGTTTTTGTGTCCGGTCAGAAGATAAGGGCCTTAAATAGCAGATATCTAAACCGAGACCGCGCCACCGATGTGCTGGCTTTTGACTTCTCGGAGGAAGCCCAAAGGATAGGTCTTGCACTAAAGCAAAAGGCGCCTTCAATAGTCGGGGAGGTTATTATCTCAACAGATGCGGTTATCCAGAACGCCCGGGAGTATAAAACTTCGCATGCGCAGGAACTTATATTGTATGTGATTCACGGTATTTTGCATCTTTCAGGCTATGATGATCATAAGGCCAAAGACGTGCGTCTCATGCGGGCCAAGGAAGCAGAAATCCTGGGAATGATCTCCAACCGGCTTAATAAGGTTATCCAATCATAATGATAGTGACGACCGAAGGCATTGTTTTACGCAATCATGATTATCGGGAAACCAGCAAGATCGCCTCTTTCTATACCCGGGATCAGGGGAAGGTTCAGGGCGTACTTAAAGGCATCCGCAAAGATCCGCGTAAATTCGGGAGTCATATCGATAAGTTTACTGTCAACGATATCGTTTTTTACAAGTATAGTAAATCCGATCTGCATTTGATCAGTCAATGCGACTTAAAGCAATTTTTCTTCCCTATTCGGAAAGAATATAAAAGGAATTTAGCGGCCAATTATATTACAGAGCTTGTGGATGTTATTATGCCGTCAGAGCATCCTAATGATGGAGTTTATGCCTTGATGTTAGAGGCGCTCAATTCTTTAGAGAGTGTTCAGGATATTTCCAAGCTGATACATACTTTTCAGATCAAGATTTTGGCCTTGTCCGGATTCAGTCCGCATATTGATTCTTGTGTCAAATGCAATAAGATTATTTCTGGCAAGGTGCGGTTCAGCTTAAAGTCAGGAGGCCTGATCTGTCCGAGTTGTCCTACCCGGGAAAGCTCGTTCACGCTTATCTCAAAAGGGACTATCGCGTCCATGCTTTATATCGAGAAAAATCCCTGGGAACAAAGTTTGAAATTAGGCTTGACCAAAACTGTGCGGGCCGAACTGAAGTTTATTTTGAATCATTTTTTGCTTTATCATCTTGAGAAAAGGATCAAGACCGAGAAATTTTTATGAGGCGGAATTTATCTTTGAACAAATAGGGATGGTGGTTATTTTTCGGGCCTTTGTCCGCGTTTAAGTTTTTGTTACAAAGAGTTTGTCAAACAAAGATTTTAGACTTGTTGCAGGATTTTTGAGGCTAATGATTTGCCTATCTGATCAATAGAGGCCAATTTTGTCTCCGTGGTCTTATGAAAATCCGAAAGGTGCCTGAATCCATTTTCAAACAAGATCCGTGCACGGATACGACCCACATTTTTCAGTGAGGTTAGCTCTAGCAATTCCTCTTTGACCCCATAGCGCATGCGTTTTCTCAGGTTTTCCAGGAAAAAAGACAATTCTTTATTCCGTATCAGATGAGCAATATTGCCTGCGGCATACAAGAGCCATTGCGTGGTTTCAATAATCCGGTAAATGTCTCCGGGCCCCACATTGAAGCTGTCACACATGAAATCCTCTTTGGACTCCTCGATCCAACTATCTAACAGCGATGTGGTCTTGATGGTTGATAAATACGCGTGCAGGTCTTCAATCGAAGGGGTATTCTCCGGTGTTAAGATAAATTTGTTTTCATGTTTGGCGGAGAAACTTTCCAGGGATTCGATGTTTCCTTTGTTGATGCCTTTTAAATTCGCACTGTCAGGGCAGCAAGTGATCATGTGCAGGATGCCTACGGCCGTGATCTTCGACGGTGTGTCTATGGAATGAAGGGCATTGCGGATAATAATACTGGAGACAGGATCAATATAAAGCCGGCTGGTCAGGCTGCCGAGCATAGTCGCGAAATATTTTGTCCCGCTTTTTTCGATGAATTGCTCGGCGTTAAGGAAGTCAAATATGTTTTCAATCAAATCGAATAAAGTAGGCGATTGTTTTTGATGATAAAGAAAGGTATGTGAGATAAATTCGAACATGCTATCCATATCATGGACATAGCCGGCCGCGATGGAAGCCAGGACATGGATGCGCAGAGAGGTTTCATTATCCAGTTTTGAAATAATAGGTTCTGTCTTGGCATTGATATACCGTTCGAAAAGCACATCGGCTTCGCTAAAGGTTTTGGCCATAATGACAGCTTCTCCATGATCGTCGTATTGAGGGCGGCCGGCCCGGCCGGCACATTGTTTGTACTCGGAGGTCGGGATATAGGCTGATCCGAGACCTAATTCGAATCTTTTATAATCCCGGATGATGGCCCTGCGAGCCGGAAGGTTTACGCCCGCGGCCAATGTGGGCGTACAACAGATGACCTTGATAAAGTTCTTTTTGAAATTTTCTTCAATAAGGGAACGTTGTTCCGGCTTTAATCCGGCATGGTGAAAAGCCACTCCGCAGGGGATGACATCCGCTAATTTTTGACAAATTTTTGTTGTGGTTTGACGATTACCGATGATTTTTTTGGCAACAGCCGTAAGTTTTATTTTTTCTTCAATAGACAAGATTTTGGCAATATCTTTAGCGATCTTACGGCAAACCGCCTGAGTGGATCTGCGCGAATTAACGAAGACCAGCACTTGGCCTTTTGCCCTGAGCGTGTCCAGACAGAGCTTAGCGATATCTTCCTTGGCCTCTTCATGGATCATGCGTGTCGCCCCGCTGTCAAACATGATCTTTTCATTGAGATAAACGCCTTCTCTGAGGGGGATCGGACGCCAATCACTGATAACGGCCTTGGCCTTTAGCCAAGCGGCCAATTCTTTGGCATTGCTGATCGTAGCGCTTAAAGCAACGGTCTGGATACCAGGATTCAGTTGTTTGATGCGGGAAGCCAGGATTTCCAGCGTAGGTCCCCGGGATCCGTCATTGATAAAGTGGATTTCATCGAATATAACCACACTTAAAGTTTGCACGATTTCTTTGGCTTTGGAACGCATAAGCGAATCGATCTTCTCTGCGGTAGCGATAAGGATATGAAAGGTGTTCAGGCTTTTAATGGGAGTATCCGCGTCTCCGATGGCGAGTCCGACATTAATTCCGAGAGAGGAATAACTCTTTTTGAAGTGATGATATTTTTCACTGGCCAGCGCCTTTAATGGTGCGATGTACAGGCAGCGGCCGTTATTTTTGAGGATAGATTTGATCATGGTAAGTTCTGCGATCAAAGTTTTTCCGGCCGCCGTAGGCACGGACATCAAAAGGTTGCTGCCTTTTAAAACGCCTGTTTTGATCGCCTCGGCTTGGGGTGTGTAGAGTTGTTCTATTCCGGAATTCTTAAAGATCTCTATGGCTTCAGCGGGAAAGGCTTCGTCTTTCAGGATTTGGTTAAGATTCATGATGCTAAAGTTCTAACATGATAGCCTATGCTTGTCAATTGAACAATGCAGGGACAGGAAAAGTCTCTTTGTTTTTGTTATTAGAGTTGACCTTCTCCTGCTAGAAATGTATAATTCTGGTGTTTCTAATTCTAATCCATTGATCAATAAGTGATTTAATAGTGAGAGCGGTTATTCAGAGGGTCAAAAGTGCTTCTGTGGCGGTTGCTGATGATACCATCGGCCGGATTGATAAAGGCCTCTTGGTCTTCCTTGCCGTAGCCAAAGAAGACCAGGAAGAAGACGCGGATTATCTGGTTAACAAAATAGCGCATTTGCGTGTTTTTGAAGATGTTGACGGAAAGATGAACCTTTCGGCCCTGCAAACTTCTGCGGAAATTCTGCTTATTTCCCAATTTACTCTTTATGGGGATTGCCGGAAAGGGAGAAGACCCTCTTTCGATAAAGCCGCCTCACCGGCTGAAGGCGAAACTTTATATCAATATTTTGTCAGTCAGATAAGCGCATTGGGATTAAAGGTCGAAACAGGAAGGTTTCAGGCGATGATGGACGTAAGTCTTGTCAATGACGGCCCAGTGACCTTGATCATCGAAAGTCTATAGCCTCTTTTTTTATTGGGATAGTTATGAAAATTATTGACACGCACGCACATTTGGATCATCTAAAAGATCTTCCCGGAGCATTACAAAGGGCTGAGGATAATGGAGTCGAGGCTATTGTTGCCGTTAGCGAAGATATTAGCTCGAGCCAAAGGAATTTGGAGATCAGCCGGCAATATGCCGTTCCCCGCATTTATGTGTCTATGGGCATGCATCCCTCGGAAACAGACTTGGAAGCATTGGAAGGATGCAAGGCATTGATTGATGCTCACCAAAAGGATATTTGCGCGATCGGTGAGGTCGGTCTGGATTTCTGGTATAAAGATATCCGCAAAAATCCTGAAAAAAAAGAGCAGCAAAAAACTGCATTTCGCTTTTTCTTGAATATCGCTGGGGATTTAGATCTGCCGGTGATCATTCATTCCCGGGGGGCTTGGTCGGAATCTTTAGAATTGACCCAGGCCGCAGGGATTTCAAGGGCGGTCTTTCACTGGTATAGCGGACCGGAAGAGGTTTTGCAAGAGATCTTGGCTTCGGGCTACTATATTTCGGCAACGCCAAGCTTGTTATATAGTGCAGAGGCCCGGAAAGCGGTTGCGCAAGCGCCTTTAGAAAAGATTTTGATTGAAACCGACACACCGGTATATTACCGGAATCGGCAGACAGGGGAGGGCTTTCAGGCAGAGCCTAAAGATGTTGTCCGGACATGGGAATTGCTGTGTTCGATAAAAAATACTGAGGGAGATGAAACTCTCCGCCAATTGAATCAGAACGCCAAGCATTTTTTTAATTTTTAATACAGGTATGAGCCAGGAGGCGATATGAAGAAAAAGACATTAGGCATTATCCTTGGATCGGTCGGGATCGTTATCCTTTTAGTTATCATTGGTTTTTTTTGGTTTTCCAAAGCCCAAGAAGCAAGGAAAGGCTTTACATTCGAGGATCTTCTTCCTGGTGGGGCTTATGGGTACATCCATTTCAAAGATGTGAAAAAAAACGTTGATATATTAGCGGAGACAGACTTTTGGCAAAGGATTTATGAGATCGATCAAGATCTGTTGTTGCAAAATAAACTTATCAACGCTAAACAGTTCGAAGCGATTAGGTTTATGAAGCAAAGGCTGCCGGACTTTTATAACAGTTTGGTTTTTGATAAATTCTTTAGTAAAGAATTAGCTTTGGTGGTCTATAAAACGAATATCGGATTTAACACTAATGTTGCCGCGGTTAACCGTCCAGAGGTATCTCAAGCGCGGGAATTATTGACAACCGGGGCTTTTTTGGTAACCAAGGTTCCCTTAGAAGGTCAAATCGCTGAGTCTTTTGTGGAGTTGATAGGTGGAACATTGAAGGACGTTTCCATCAGTGGCGCTGAGTATAAAAATTATACGATACGTGTTATCACGTTTAAGGACACAGGCGTAAAGCTTAGTTATGTTAAGATCAAGGATTATCTTATTATTGGGCTGGGGGATCAAGCCGCGCGTTTGAGCGTTGACACCTACGAAGGACTGCAAGCTTCTTTAGCCGATGATGAGGCCTTTCAAAAGATCAAGGGAAAGGCTTTAAGTCCCACGTCATTATTGTGTAGTCTTAATATTGATTTTATTTTTTCTGTATTGAAAACCGAGATGCTTGCCTCAATGGATGTCTTTAATTTGACCCAGGAGGCCAAGACGGAAGCCATAGATAAAATCCGGGAATCTTTTTCAAAGGTTTCCCTTTTTCATCATATGAATTTGGCTGTAAGCATAAAGAAAAAAGGCCTGACTCAGGCGTCATTGCAATTCTTTTATGATGAGGAGTCTTTGGATGCTTCTGCTGATAGCTTTTATACATGCGCGGCATCTTTAAACAAAACTGCCCGGATCGTTCCTTCCGACGCGATTGCCTACCAATGGAGTAATTGTATCCATTTTAATAATATTTGGGATGAAGTAAAAGCGGGCCAATTACAAGGGCAAGGGCTGTCAGAGGAAGCCGGCGCGTCCGGTCAAGACGCTAAAGGCCGGTCCCAGCGGGATATGTTGACGGGGGTGATTGAGCAAGTCCTCTTGTC
>JAGYNW010000065.1 GCA_018399915.1 Candidatus Omnitrophota bacterium | reverse complement strand
CACCTGAATTTAGTAGTTAACAGCTCACTTAAACCAATGGATTCTAATATATGTATATAGGGAAGACACTAAAAAAGATGCGCAAAAAACAGGGGCTAAAACTCTCGGATCTGGCAGAGCTGACAGGTATCCAACCCGCCACCCTAAGCCGGATCGAAAACCAAAAAATGCGCGGCACGGTTGAAAGCCACATGAAAATCGCCCGCGCGCTTTCGATTGACATTACCCAGCTTTACCAGGCGGCCATAAATGAAGACAAAGAGATTCCGGACAGACCGCAGGAGGATGCTGTTGATATTTTTTCGCCTAATGAAAAATCTTCTTATGAGATTCTGACGCCCAAGGTATTCACAAAAAAAATGCTGCCCACTCTCCTTCAGGTGGAGGCCAACGGAAAGACCAATATTGAGCAAAGCCCTGCAGGATCGGAAAAGTTTATCTATGTATTGGAAGGAGATATTGATATCATCATAGAAAAAGAAAAATATTCTTTACGGGCCAATCACAGCCTCTATTTCGAGGCATCATTAAAACATTATTTTATCAATCAAGGTGCGCAAACCGCAAAAATCCTTTGCGTGGTTACCCCGGTAACCCTTTAAGAGGACATTAACCCAAAAGAAAAATTATGGATAAAACAGACAGGAATACGATTTTAATTCTCACGGAAGATGAAGGCAGCCGGGAAGCTCTCGGGCTTATTCTGATCGATCAATATGACACCATTAAGACCAATGATCCCGACCAGGCATTGGATATCTTAAAAAATGATCAAAAGATCTTTCTGCTCATGCTGGGCATTGCGTTTATTACCAATGATGATTCTGCCATTCTCCCACAGATAAAAAAAGACTATCCCCGCATCAAGACCATACTCGTGTCGGGCTATAAATCCGATGATAACCTTAAAAAGATCCAGGATTCAAATACAAATGGACTTATCACAAAACCCTTTGTTCCGGAAGAAGTCCTAAGGATCATTAAAAATAATCACTGACCCGCCTGAAAAATTCCCCTGAAAGATTAAATGACACGCCTTTGCGCCAGATCCAAGAACACACGCACCACCCTGGGGTCAAACTGGGTGCCAGTATTAGATTTAATAATATCAATAGCTGTTTCACGGGTAAGCGCCTTGCGGTAGGGCCTGTCTGTGATCATGGCATCATAGGCGTCAGCCGTCGCGATAATGCAGGCCACGATAGGAATGGCATCCCCTTTAAGCCCATCTGGATACCCTGTCCCATCACAGCGTTCATGATGATGACGGATACCACTGACGCAATGCTCATGCAACTCCAGCGGCTTTATGATCTCCTCGCCTTTGGCAGGATGCCCTTTGATAACGGCATACTCCTCTTCGGTAAGCTTACCGTTCTTGTTTAAAATATTTTCCGGTATCCCGATCTTTCCGATATCATGAAGCAATGCGCCGATATATAAACGCTCAAAGAATTCATCGGTAACCTCCAACTCCTGATCGGCTGCCATTTTCCGGGCGATAGCCAGGGAATACTGGGTTACCCGTTCGGTATGGCCATGAGTATATTTATCTTTAGCCTCAATAGTGGAACCCAACACAATGATCGTCCGTATATATTGCTTACGGTTACGGTCTGCTTCTCTTCTCAGATCCTCAAAAAGCTGGGCATTGCGGATCGCCATAGCCGCGTCCGAAGCCAGCGCCGAGAAAAAATCCAACTCTTCTTGCTCAAACTTGGACTTATCATACTTCTCTCCCAAAAGAAGAATAGCCAAAAGATTATTCTGATAGTAAGCAGGAACACACGCGGTGGAATTGAGCATCTCCATCTGTTCAATAACCCCGGATAAAAGCTTAGTAATATTAGCGTCCCTTTCAATAATATTCTCTCCCCATATCATGCGGGTGATATCATCCAGGACAATGGCATTACGGTCGCCTACCAGATGGCTGTAGCGTTTATCGCTAAACAATTTGATAACAGGATTCTCTGTTGTGAACTTGGTAAACCCCTGCGGGATCTTCACACCGGCCTCCCCCCGGGAAATGCTTAAAACATAGTGCTCCTTCTGGGGATCAAATAACAACATGCCAGCATGCTTGACTTTGAGCTTACGCACAATCATGCGGATGATCAATTTGATCAACAACTTTGGGTCATGGATCATGATCATTCCCTTGCTGGCGCTCTCAAGTTCTTTTTTAAAATCAATAAACATAAATCAATTCGCTCATCTTTGTGAATCTTTATTTTGGTTATTCCAAATCCTAGGCTACATCCAACTCGGCCATGACCACTTTTTCCAGTTCATCCAGAACCAGCGGCTTATGGATATAATTGATGACGCCGAGACTTTTAGCTTCATTGATCGTATCCTCATCCTCGACACCCGTAACCATGATCACTTTGGTCTGATTACCGCTTTCCCGGATCCGGCGCAACACATCGATACCGCTGATCTGTTCCATATGCACATCCAAAAGGATCATATCAGGGTTTTCTGTTTGCACGATCAACAAAGCCTCGTGCCCGTTTCCTGTTGTGATCACGTCGATATCCCGTTTTTCAAAAAAACGCTTGGCAAAATCCTGAATATCCTGTTCATCATCGACTATTAACATTTTCGGCATAAATCCATCCCTTTTTTAAAAATTCTCACATGATTATAATAAAATAATAAATTCTAATAACATCTTAAATTCTAACAAAGAATAGGACTAATTACATTATTCTTTATAAAAACTTTTTTACATTCTTTAGCAGGATCTCTGGCTTTTCTTTTTTTCCTTGTCCGCTAAGCTCAGCCACAGGCAAAATGATGCTTGTCTGTGATCCCTCAAGGTAAACAGAAGTAAACTTCACCCGTCCATTATGATTTTCCTCAATAATCTGACGGATCACATACAATCCCAACCCGGTTCCTTTTTTGCTGGACAATTTGGTTGTAAAAAACGGCGTGAACAGTTTAGTAATATTCTCTTCTTTAACGCCCATCCCATTGTCTTTAATAAGGATTTCCAGGTTCTTTCCCTTTTTAGCCGCAGAAATAATAAGCTTAGGCCGGTAACCCGGTTCTTTGAGTTCATCTCTTCTTTGCATCATGGCATCATAGGCATTATCGATCATGTTAAAGAAAGCCTCCTGTAGCTGCGTAAAATTTCCCTTTACGGGCGGCAGATCGTCCTTGAAATCTTTGATCAAATCCAAATTCCTCATATTGATCTTAAACTGTATCATTTCCAGAGAGGCGTCAAGGAGTTTGTTGAAATGCACAGGAGAGAACCCCTCGGCCCCTTTGCGGGTATACCGCAGCAAGCCTTCGGCAATTTCCCCGCCGCGCTTAACATTATCCTCGATGCGTTTCAATGAATGCTCCAATTCATCCAGGAACTTCCGCGTGTCTGTCGGCTTGTCCTGATCACGTTTCAGCCGTACCGAATCCAGGGCATCTCCGGCAATAAAACCCATCGCGTGCAAGCGGTTGTTCATTTGGTGCGAAAGCCCGTCTGCCATAGTTCCGATGGTCGCCATCTTCTCAGCTTTAAAAAGCTGGGCATGCGTTTTTTTCATGTCGTCATAAAACTGCGCGTTCTCGATGGCCAGCCCGGACTGGTTGGCCAGGATGGAAAATACGACCAAATCCTCATGATTATAAAGCTCTTTGTTCCTTTTCGCTCCCAGGACTAAAAAAGCAATCAATCTTTGCTCAACAAAACTGGGCAGGATCAAGGCGGCCTCAAGATCCCTCATAGTCTTGGCCAGATACCCAAAAATTCTGCCTCCGGTCTCACCCGATCGCTGCAGCACTTCTTCATAAAGAATAGGTTCTTTGACCTTCTCAAGATACTTGACAAGCTGGCTGTCTTTCGTAAAAACACTTTCAGCCACCCTTTCAACAGATTTATCTTTTTTGGCCTTAAGCACATACTGGCCCGAAGATTCGTGAAAAACATAGATAGAACAATGGTCAATGCGGACTGTGCGTGTTACCACATGCACAATCAGACTCAACAGCCGCTTCAAATCTTTTATGCGCCCCATGCCCAATGAGGCCTTCCTCAGGGTATTCTGATACTGACGTTGATTTTTATAGATCTGATCTTCGGTGCTCTTTTGCAGATACATATAAATAAACGGCCCGCCTGTGGCCAAGATCGTCGAGAAGACCAGAGGCACAACCCACCATAATCCGGCGAACAAAGCGATCAATTTTTCCTGCAGACCAAAACCGATGGCAAAAGGGATTCCCAACACCAAGGAATAAACAAATAAAAAGATGGACGTACGGGTAAACGCCATGGTGATATCCATCAAGCGGTAGCGGATGATGGCATAAGTCATTATTGCCGGATAAATAGCCACGAACAGATTCGGCAAAGGGTGGAAAAAATCGAGCCGGAAGTCAGGCAAGAACATACATTCAGCCCCGAACCATCCGACGATTGATCCGACAATAAAGTACTTTAACTGATTTTTCTGATTCCCTTTGACCCGCCGGTACTTCTTAAGCAACAGAACGAAGGAATACGGCAAAAGCACCCAATAAAAAAAGATATAAAATGTAATATAATACAAACTTTTACTTTTTAACCAATCTCCCCAATAGAATTGGTTAAAAGCAAACCTTAAGTCAGAAAGGAACAGATCCGTATACAAAAGGTCAATCGTCAGATAAAAAGCCGCAAGTCCATAGGCCGTGCAGAGTAAGACTTTACGCTCAATCTTTAAATATTCGGTAATGAAATGAAAATAAAGCAGCGGCGTTAAGATAACCCCCACATATCCTATTTTCCACCAGTACAAAGCCTTCTGAGGAGATAACGTCGTAGAGAAATTTATGCCGGCATATCCCCACAGAGCTGCAAAAAAACACAGACTGCCCCAAATGACATTGTATTTCTTTCTACGATTCTTCAAAAAAATAAAGATCGCTAAAGATGCATTTGTAACAAAAACGAAAAATGAAAATACAGTAAATATACTCACGTTTTCTCTCTAAAGTTTAATAAGGGGATATTCCCACTTTTTCCCCAAATCATTGATTATCAGTTCCGCGGCTTTCCTCCCGGAGAGAGATACCCCCGGAACACCGCTTTGGCCCATAGGCCCCGTCGTCCAGTGCCCGGCTAAATATAATCCTTCGATCGAAGACCGCTGGGGGATTATATTAACTTTTGATTGGCCCCAGATCGCCGCCCAACCAAAACCGGCCCCGGCCCTGTTGGAAGTATATCTTCGCATGGTTACCGGTGTCGCGGCTTCAGCAAATTCAATATTATCAGCTAAGCGGGAGATCGTCTGCCCGGCTAACACCAACAGCCTATCCTTCAATCTTTCTTTATTCTGCGCCCAGAATTCTTCAGAGACATACGGCGCAAAGACCAAAAGGCGCAAACCGCTTTTATTGTTTTGCGATGAATCAATAGCCCCATATTCCGGGATAGAAAAAACCATCATGGAAACATCTCCCCTCCCAAGATCCAACGCAGGCACCGGGATATAGGAATCCATCTTATAATTAAACGCTTTGGCGATACATCCGCCTGTCTTTGTAAATTCGCTTAATTTATCTTTCAATCCTAAATACACACAAAAGGCCGATGATGAGACCTGCAAAGAATCAACAACTTCTCTTTCTTTATTCTTTGCGCCGGCGATTTCTTTATAAAGCTCTGAGACATCCGAATTGGATAAAACTATCCCGCAGCGCAAAACCCTTCCCGTTTCCGTCGATACTGTAAATGTTTGCGGCTTTGCCTTCTCAACCTTGATAACTTTATCCTTAAAAACAATCAATCCGCCCAAGGCCTTGAATTTGCGCACCAACGCATCCGGGAACGCCTGCATTGAGTCCCCAGGATAATAAACCGCGTCTAAAACATATTGCCGGAATAAAATCACAGCGGCAACGGCAGATGCCTCCAAAGAAGACACGCCCATATTACCCAATAGAACACTGAAAGTCGCTTTAATCGCATCCTCAGAAAAGAAATCATCCAACAGCCTTTTAAAGGTCATTTTTTTAACTTTAGAATAGACTGTCAGAAAATCCTGAAAAAGGATAAAATCAAAAAACCTTCTGATAGGGAGTTCCTCCCCGGGAAAAACTTTGATAAATTCCGCCAATGTCTGATCAAAATTTGAATAAATTTTCAGATCGAAATCAGGCATTATGATTCTATTGGTGGGGTCGATCAAATGCAGCTCCAGATCCTGATGCACCTCGATTTCCATCAGGATCTTACCCAGCACACCTTTGTCAATAGAGCCTAAATTGTGTACCCCCGCGTCAAAGGTATAACCTTTGCGCTTGAAAGACGTGCAATACCCTCCCGCCTTGTCATGCTGCTCAACAATCAATACATTCAATCCGGATTTGGCCAGATAACAACCCGCTATAAGTCCGCCTATCCCTGATCCGATAATGATGATTTCATGATCCATGTCCATTTTATCTCCCATTGGGAAAAACATCATTTAAACAGATACGTCTTTGCGCCCGGGCAGCTTTTTGCTCAGGATATCCCAAAGATAAAAAAGCCACGAATTCATTATCCGTGTTCAAAGTTTTCTTGATCTCTTTAGCGCAAAACAACGGCATGGTCAGCCAACAACTCCCGACACCCAAAGACTGCGCAGCCAAGACCATATTCTGGATGGATGCAGCGATCGCCTGCACTTCAGTCAGTTTAGCACAACTCTCATATTGACGGCCCATACGTCTCATCATCTTTTTCAGTTTCTCATTATTAAAAATACCGATGAGTGCCGTCGCATTACTGACTGTTTCCGCCGTAGACTTCAAAACAAGATTATATCCGGCATATAAACCTTTAGATTTTCGCTCAACCAGACCGGAAATTTCTCTTATGACATCTTTATCCGTTATGACAATAAATTTCCACGGCTGAAAACCATGGACCGAAGAACTCCATATACCGGCCTCCAGAATTTTTTCTAAAACATTCCTGGATAACGGTTTATCCGTATATTGGCGAACTGTCTGACGGGCTTTAATTAATTTCAGAATATCGGATTTTGGCATATACAAATTCCTTTGGTTCAATTTTTACGGATAAAGGCCTGCTTCTCGCAAAATTCAAAAATTCGGATTAAACTCTCTTTATTAAACTCCGGGTGCGGCAGCTGATTCTGATCAAAAAAATCATAGGTTTTATGTGCAGAAAACTTCGCTTTATATGAAAAATACGGAACAAATTGTTGGGCCAGCTGTCTTTTGGCCGGCGTGAGTTCACTAAAATCAAACTCTGCCGGAGAAACAAAAACAGGCATCTTAATATTAAAGTATTCCGCCGCTGTTTTTGTGAAAAGTTCAATCGACGTATCATTAGGGCTAATGACATGATAAACATCAGACCTTCCCTTATCCGACAATTGGGCGATCGCTTTAGCAACAACATCGACATGAATTAAATTCTGTTTGCATTGCAGATCCGCAGGGAAAATATCATAGATACCTTTAGCAAAAAAATGCAAAGGCTGATAGACCAAACGAAAATTGGATGTCTTCCCTTGCGTGGAATCCCCAACGATCATACTCGGCCTGAAGATCGAACAGTTCAGCCCCTTCATAAGATATTGCCGCACCAATCCTTCAGCCTCAAACTTGGTCCGCTCATAGGTATTGTTGAACTCCTGCCCGACTTCATACATAGTCTCATCAAAAACTACATCTTTCTTTCCGGCCACATACATTGTGCTGATATAATTAAATTTCTTCAATCTTCCCTGATCCCGGCATCGCATAGCAAAATCCAAAACATATCTGGTACCGTCCACGTTGATCTTTCTTATTTTACTGTACTGACAGTTCAGCTCAGCTAAGGCAGCGCTATGAATGATAATATCAATATTTTTGATTAAGGCGCGTTCATCTTGTTCATTTCTTATGTGCAAATTAGGGCCAATGATATCACCTTCAATCACCTTTATTTGCCTTAAAATCTTCTCAGGATTCCAATCATCGCCATAAACAAATTTAAGGCCGTTAATGACCCTGTCTTTAGCGCTGATCCCTTTGCCGGGTCTTGCTAATCCGAAAACCCCATAGCCCTGGTCAATCAACTCCCTGGCCAAAAAACTCCCGAGAAGACCGGTAATACCTGTTAGTAAAATATTCTTAGAATTATTCATAATTAACTAAACTTGCGAAGGACCAGACACGCATTATTTCCCCCAAAAGCAGAGGCATTATTTAAAATAATATCCAGATTTTTCTTGCGACTGAAATTCGGGACACAATCAATATCGCATTCAGGATCTTTTTCTTCAAAATTAATGGTTGGCGGTATCTCTTGATGGTCAACAGCCAGACAACAGGTAAGCGCTTCAATCGCTGAAGCCGCGCCCATCGTATGACCTAACATAGATTTGATTGAACTTATCGGGATATCTTTGGTGCTCTTGCCAAAGACTTGATAAACAGCTTCCGTCTCAGCCTTATCATTCTCTTTTGTGCCAGTCCCATGAGCGCAAATATATCCGACTTGTTCTTTATTTACATGCGCGTGTTGCAAGGCTCCAGAAATGGCTTTGGCAATGCCCCGGCTGGAAGGCTGTGTCATATGATGGGCATCACAAGATAAGCCATACCCCACCACCTCTGCATAAATATTGGCTTTGCGTTTCCGGGCATGTTCCAGTGATTCTATCAACAAAATGGCAGCGCCCTCCCCCAGCAACATTCCGTTTCTATTCTTATCAAAAGGGCGGCACTTATCAGGTGACATGGCAAACAAACGGCCAAATCCCGTAAATGCGATACGCGACAAGGCATCAGAACCACCGGCAAACATCACATCACACTGTCCGCTTCGCACGATATCCAAAGCCCTGGCTATCGCATAATTCCCGGAGGCACAAGCGGTAGAAAAGATCTCACTAGGTCCTTTAAGTCCATATTTTAAAGAAATATTATTAGGGATTGAACTGGCCGGGTAAGAGAGTGACGACAACAGATCATATTTTATTCCTTTTGTTCTCTTTAAAAATTCTTCATCTGCTCTTTCCATTATCTGCGGCTCGCCCATAGTCGTACCCAGACAAACGCCTGAACGCTCCTGAGGAATATCCTCCATTCTTATGGACGCGTCTCTCAATGCCAATTTACTTGCGGCCATCGCCAGTTGTGAAGCGCGTCCCATACGTTCAATTTTGCGTTGACTGATATATTTGGAAGGATCAAAATCTTTAACCTCCCCGGCATAATGCCGCTCATAACGAGAAGTATCAAAACTCTTAACCCTTGATATGCC
>JAGYNW010000064.1 GCA_018399915.1 Candidatus Omnitrophota bacterium | reverse complement strand
CGATTTCCAAAGCTTTTTCTAATAAAATTATTGTTTCTTGGTTAAATCTGCGAAGGTCAAAAACCCCGGCTAACGCTGAAATAAAACTTCCCGGAGCGGGTTTCTTCTCCTGGCTCTTCGTTCAGGGGATACCCATAATCCAGATTAATCGGACCGATCGGGGTTTTTACCCGAAAACCCATCCCGGCTCCGGCCTTAAGATTCCCTGAACCAAAATCATCCGAGCTCGCCCAAACATTCCCGACATCAAAAAAGGTTGCCAACTTCAAAAAATCCATAAGGGGAACCGTCACCTCGACATTAGACACAAATAAGGCTTCCCCTCCGATCGGGTCTTCCGTAATTGAATCTACGGGACCGACCTTGCGTTCATTATATCCCCGGACCGACTTCGCTCCTCCGGTAAAAAACCTTTCAAAAATAGGCACTTTTTCTGAATCGCCAAATTCATTCACAATGCCGGCGCGCATTCTAAGCTCAAGCACCGAGTCATACACAAGCGGGATATAATAACTGCCACTGCCCTGAATGCGATAAAAATCTTTAGTGCCGCCTAAGCCACCACCGGCAATATCAAACATCCCGTTCAAGACAAGGCCTTTTGTCGGGCTAAAAACATTGTCGCGTGAATCTCTGGTCAAAGAGAAGCCTAAAGAGCTAATAGTATTGGTTCCTTCTTCCTCCAATAAATCACCGGAAACCGCATCCTCCAAATTGTCAATGGTAATCTCTTCCCGTCGATAGCTCACGCTTCCACGCAAGTATTCACCGAATTGTTTGCCAAAGCGCACGTTGCCTCCGATGCGCAATTCATCATAGGCATAACCGATATCCTCCTCCCGGTGCCTTTCGCTCCTGAACATATCAAATCCTCCGGATACGGGATGATCAAAAATCCATGGTTCCGTAAAGCTAAGCAAAAGGTTGTTCTTGGTCGATCCCGTTTCCGCACGTAAAACTAAATTTTGTCCGCCCCCGGTAAACGATGGCCAATTAGTAAAGTCAAAATTCTTTTGCTGGATCTCCACAAAACCAACGACCTTATCGACGGTACTAAAACCACCACCAAAACTGAAAGTCCCGGTCTTGGCTTCCTTCACCTGAACAACTAAATTCTTCCGGTTATACGAATCCGTATCCTCTATATCAAAACTGACATCCTCAAAATATCCCAAGTTATTTAAACGCTCCTTGCTTCTGCGCAGTTGCGCGCCATCAAACTGCTCCCCAGGATACAAACGCAATTCCCGGCGGATAACAATATCTCTGGTGCGGGTATTACCCTGAATTTTTACCATTTCGATATAGGCCAAGTCACCTTCACGGATGGCGATGGTAATATCCACTTTGCCCGTGTCCGCATCTAAGGATATGGCCTCTTGCACATCGGCAAAAATATAACCTTTATCAAAATATAATGTGCGGATATTACTCAAATCCACAGACAAGCGATCGCGGCTAAAGACCCCACCCGCCTCGGATTCTTCCATTACACTAAAAATTTCCGGATCAGAAACGATCTCATTGCCCGTAATGAAAATCTGGCCGATCTCATACTGTTTTCCTTCCGTGATCTTAAAATCAACTACAATGTATCCTTTTTCCAATTCTTCAATATCATAATCAACCCGGACATCCACAAAACCTTCCTGTTCATAATAGGTCCTGATTCGGTCAACATCCTCAGATATGGTTTGCTTGTTAAAGTATCCGGATCTGAATAAATTCTTTGAACGCGACTTTATGACTTTATAAAGTCTTTTATCGGCAATCTCATTATTGCCGCTGAAGGTGATCTGCTTGACCCGCACTTTATAGCCTTCGCGGATAATAAAATGCACCTCGGCTTTATTAGTGACAGGATCGACATCAACTTCCGTTTCAATGGTTGCAGAGGTCAGACCCTTTTGGGCATAAAGATCTTTAATCAGCAACTGATCTTTTTTCAATGTTTTTTTATCAAAGAATTTTCCCACCTGGGTATCGATCTTTTTCTTCAATGTCCTAGATTTGATATGTTTTGTTTTCGAAAATGTGATTTCTTCAACGATGGGTTTCTCATCTAAATAGATGGTTACCTTAAGGCCTGCCTTTTCCTCCTCCCGATCAACACGGACATCGGAGAAATAGCCGGTATTATACAGTCGTTTCAGGTCATCGCTAACCACTGATTGCATGTAATTTTCACCGACACGTGTCTTAATCTTGGAAAGGATCGTTGCCGAACTAATGGTCTTATTTCCCTTTACGTCAATAGATGTAATGACTTTTGTTCCGTCTGGAACACTCCCGTCATCCGTCTGGGCCTGGGCAAAAGAGATAAAACTCACGCACAACAATAAACTAAGAGAAATTATTGTATTTTTCATAATTCTTTCGATAAGGAGGATTAATATTAAGTATCAGAATTTAAATCTAATTGGGTTGATTATAAATATAATCCGGAACGATGTCAATCAGGTTCTGCAAGATTTTCAAAGCGCATATACTCTTTTTTGAAATGCAACTTTATATTACCCACAGGACCATTTCTTTGTTTAGCCACGATCACTTCCGCGACACCGCGATTCTCTTCGGTTGGATTATAATATTCTTCTCGCATAAGTAAAACCACTACATCCGCATCCTGTTCGATCGCGCCAGACTCCCTGAGATCCGACAACATAGGACGATGATCCTGCCGCGATTCCACCGCACGGGAAAGCTGACTTAAAGCAATGACAGGAACATTGATCTCCCGGGCCAATGCTTTTAAAGAACGGGATATTTCCGAGATCTCCTGCTGCCGGCTATCAGATTTTGTAGAGCCACGCATCAACTGAAGGTAGTCGAGAACAACCAATTCTATTCCATAATTCGCTTTAAGCCGCCTGGCCTTCGCCCTCAACTCCAGGGCGGAAATGGCAGGAGTATCATCTATATAAATCTTTGCTTCCGATAAAATCCCGGCCGCCTTAGTGAGATGCGGCCAATCCGCCGGAGACAAAAACCCAGAACGTACTTTATGCGCATCCACTCGCGCCTGGGAACACAGCATGCGTTGGACCAACTGCTCTTTGGACATCTCTAAGCTGAAAAGCGCAACCGGTTGATTTTCCTTAATCGCAATATTTTCAGCGATATTGACGGCAAACGCACTCTTTCCCATGGAAGGACGACCGGCAATAATCACCAAATCGGCTTTTTGAAGGCCAGAGGTCATATTATCAAACCGGGTATAACTGGTAGCTATCCCGGTAATATGCTCTTTCCGCTGATACAAATAATCCAGTTTTTCAATGCTGTCCTTCACTAAATCCTTGATGTGCACAGATTTCTGTTTTTGCTTCAAATCTGCGATCTCAAAGATCAGCCTCTCGGCATTATCAACGATCTCTTCAATATTATTGGAGGCGTTGTAACTTTCCTGGATAATACGGGTGGAATTGTGGATGAGTTTGCGTAATACCCCTTTTTCTTTAACGATATTCGCATAATATTCGACGTTCGCCGCGGTAGGGACAAAATCCATAATCGTGGACAAGTAAGAAACTCCTCCCACCTGTTCCAATGCCCCCAGATTCTTCAATTTCTCAGACAGAGTGATAAGGTCGACCTTTTTGCGATTATTGTAAAGGTCTAAGATCGCCTGATAAATCGTGCCATGGGCATTTTCGTAAAACCATTCCTCGCTTAAGATCTCGATGGCAGCCCCAATAGCTTCATCATCGATCAGCATGGATCCCAGGACAGATTTCTCGGCCTCAATATTGTGAGGGGGGACTCTTATTTCTTCGTGACCCATAATCGTATCTTGGCAGTCACTTCCGGATGGAGTTTTATCCCGACTTCGAATATTCCTAATTCTTCTATTGGTTTTTCGATAATTAAATCATGCTTATCAATAGTAAAACCTTCGACCTCTAATACTTTTAAAATCTCGGTTTCACTTACGGCGCCGTACAGTTTTTCCAGGTCATTGACCTCAACGCTGAGAGTGCAGGATGTTTTATTCAATTTCTCTGCCAATTCCATGGCCTCTTGCTTTTTCTGCTCTTTCTCAGCCTGCATCTTCTTTTGTTGATTTTCAATCTTCTTTAAGTTGGAAGGGGTAGCAACAAAAGCGGCTTTTTGAGGAATGAGAAAATTCCGCGCATAACCATCTTTAACCTTAACAATATCTCCTGCTTTACCTAAACTGCCAATATCTTTAGATAATATAACTTCCATAATGCCTCCTATGCAATGCCTCCAAGGAAAGCTCTGGTTTTAAATTTTCCTTAAAGCCAAGAATGAATCTGATTTATTTTTTCACTCCACCCGTGGTCAACAAAGCGAGGAATCGCGCTCTTTTGATCGAAACCGCCAACTGTCTCTGGACCTTAGCGGTTACGCCCGAAACGCGCCGGGGGACAATCTTCCCTCGAGAGTTGATAAACTTCTGCAGTAGCGTTATATTTTTGTAGCTGATATCTGCGTCATCCGCGACGTTAAACTTAGCTAAAACTTTACCGCGAGAGTTATTTCGCCTTCTTGCCGATGATCTCTTTGATAAACTATTCTGCCTTTTCAATTACAGCCTCCTTTAAAACTGATAGTCAAATGCCGCGACAACGGCATCCTTCTTTTTTATTAATTACTCTTCCCAGACGATGTCTTCCGGCTTGATAGCCTCACTTTCCTGATAATCACCTTCATAATCCTTGTCATCCTGCTTATCCCCTTTTGTCTTTCCGGAACCATAGCTTCCCAGGAACTGAACCCTTTCCGCCCTTACATCAATTGCGCTTCTTTTTTGCCCATCACTGGTTTCCCAAAATCGTGACTGCAATACGCCTTCCACAAAGACAGGACTCCCTTTTTGCAAATACTGACAACAGGCCTCGGCCTGTTTGTCCCAAACCGTGACCGTCAAAAAACAAACTTCTTCTTTCAACTCTCCCGAGCTATCCTTGAATCTCCGGTTAACCGCGATACCTAAATTGGCAACGGCCGTACCACCCGGCGTGTATCGCAATTCAGGATCTCTCGTCAAATTTCCGATTAAAAATACTTTGTTTAGATTCGCCATTTAAACCCCCTTACCATCAAACGCTTAAATTGTTAATAAAATTTTTTTATCAGTTACTCCTTAGCCAATTCCTTTTTTTTAGCGGAATTCAACTTAATAAATTCAAAACGAAGGATCTTTTCATCCAATTTTAACAATGACCGTATCCGGCTCATGACCGAAGCCGGAGCCGCAATATTGATAATATAATATGTTCCTTCTTTAGCTTTCTTTATCTCAAAAGTGAACTTTTGTTTTTCGATCCAAACCTGACTGTTGATGACTTTTCCTTTTTCCTTTTTCACCAATTCAAGGATCGACTTGATACTCTCATCCTTCTCTGCATCTGACATTTTCGCGTCCAGAATGACCACCAATTCATATTTTCTTTCAATGACCGTGTTTTCCATTTTCTCCTCTACCTCTTTCTTATAAAATTTTTATGTATTGTCTTAATTATATAGCACCTGATTTATGCATCCGAAGGCTTTTTATTAAAACGCTCCATGGCTTTATTCATCCCGGCGGTAAGCCACTCCAAACAACAATCAACAGCTGAATTTACCAGGAATACGACTTCCGCTTTCTCTTTCTTGGTAAAATCCTCTAAAACAAATCGTGAAGCCGGTTTTTTCCCAGGAGGAGCTCCAATGCCTAATCGAAGCCGAGCGAACTCTTCTGTTCCCAAGCATTGGATTATGGATGATAAGCCGTTATGCCCTCCATCGCTTCCTTTAGCCCTGATCCGCAACCTACCTAAATTTAAGTTAAAATCATCACAGATCACCAGAAAATCATGATTTGAAACCGTATTTTTTTCCAGGATCTGCCTGACGGCGCTGCCTGAATTATTCATGTAGGTCAAGGGCAAAAAAAGCATGACATCCTCAGCTTCGACTTCACCACAAGCAAATAGACCTTTGGCCTGTGAGCTGGGCTTTAAAACCAGACGATATTGTTCACAAATCTTATCTGCGACCTTAAAGCCTAAATTATGTCGCGTTTCCCGGTACTGGCTTCCAGGATTTCCCAAACCGATAATAACTTTCATCGTTCCCTTCAAACAAAAATTGAGCCTTAAAAAAGGAAGTATAATATATTACTGGTGAAATGACAAATTTTTAAAAAGAACAATGCCCCGCCTCTATTTGAAAAGATTTCAGGCCTTTTCTGATTCGGCTTCCGGCTCTGAACCGGATTCCTCTGCGTCCGAGTCTTCCTTGTCCTTCTTGTCCTTGATAATTTCAGGCTCCAGGTCCTCTGTCTCTTCTTCAGAAGGCTCTTCCTCTTCTTTCATCGGAGGAACAACGCTGAAGACAATAGCTTCGGGGTCATGATGGGTTAAAACACCTTCCGGAAGATTAAGATCGCTGACATGAATTGCATCACCAATATTTAAGGCGCTAATATCCACTTCCACTTTCTCTGGAATTTTTCTGGGCAGACAAACAATATCCAATTCCCAGATAACATGGTCCAAAGATCCACCTTCTTCGGTAACTCCCGGGGCTTGACCTTTCGCCACAATCGGAACAGTGACCTCAACATCTTGGTCCAAAGCAATCCTTTGAAAATCGATGTGATCCAAGACATCTTTAACAGGGTCCATCTGTTCTTCCTTGACAATCACGGAATAATCCCGCAATTTCTTTCCATCCTCCATGACATTAAGGTGAAAAACCACACTTTGTCCCTTATGGCTCCTCATGATCTTTTCATAAATTCTACGCACTACTTTGATCGCCGTCGGTTCTTTCTCTAAACCATAAACGACCGCCGGGATAAATCCCTCCCGGCGAAGTCCCTTGATCTTTCGGGTGCCCACTTCTTTTCTTATTTCTACATCAAGTTTTATTTCTTCCATTTTTGTAAACCACCTCTTTGATTATTATGACGTTGCAGTAAATAAACAACTGATTGATTCTTCATCGTGTATCCGCTGTATGGCTTCGGCAAAAAGCGAGGCAGCTGAAGCAACCTGGATATTCGGTAATTTTTTTGAATCTAATAATGAGACACTATCTGAAATGATAAGCTCCTTGAGGTCCGGGCACTCTCTTATTCGGGTAATCGCAGGACCGGACAAGATGCCATGCGTAATGGCAGCATAAACTTCTTTAACCCCATGATTTTTCTTCAAGGTAACCACAGATTCCACCAATGATCCAGCGGTAGCCACGATATCATCGACGATAACAATGGTTTTATCCTTAACATCTCCCAAAACATGCATGACCTCGATCTTTTCCGAACTGATCCTGCGCTTATCAATGATAGCCAATCCGGCATTCAATCTCTTCGCATAAGCCCGAGCCATCTTGGTCCCCCCGACATCAGGAGACAAAACCACTAAATCCTGCAGATTCTTTTCCTGAATATGGGTACAAAGAACATTAATCGCATACAAATGATCAACCGGGATATCAAAAAATCCCTGGATTTGGCTGGCATGCAGGTCCATAGTCAAGACCCTGTCGGCCCCGGCAGAGGTGATCAAATTCGCGATCAATTTAGCCGTGATCGGCACCCTAGGCTGGTCTTTCCTGTCTTGACGGGCATATCCGTAATACGGCAAGACCGCTGTGATCCTTTTAGCCGAAGCCCTTCGCGCAGCATCGATCAGGATCAAAAGTTCCATCAAATTATCATTTACCGGGGGACAGGTCGGCTGAACAATAAAAACATCTTTTCCCCGAATATTTTCTTTAATCTTGACCCTCACTTCTCCATCACTGAAACGCGAGACCAAAACATCACTTATAGGAAAATTCAAATGTTTACATATTTTTTTAGCTAACTCAGGATTTCCTGTTCCTGTCAGAATCTTCATTTGTCCGCTCTCCTCGAAATTATTTTTGCAGGAACTCCCATAATAACACTTCCTGAAGGGATATTCTTATTTTTGGTCACAACACTTCCTGCCCCAACCATTGCTTTTTCTCCAATCTTTACAGGTGAGATTAAAACAGAGCCACTACCAATAAAAGCCTTTTTCGCTATCCGCGTCACGTGTTTATTCTTTCCATCAAAGTTCGCAACGACTGTACCCGCCCCGATATTGACATTGCTGCCGACCACGGCATCGCCCAAATAACTAAAATGCTTCATAAAGCAGCCATCATCGATCTTTGTGCGGACCACTTCGGTAAAATTCCCCAACTCCACATCGTTTCCTACTTTGGTATCATTTCGCAAATGCGCAAAAGGGCCAATGACACATTTTTTGCCGATGCGAACCCCTTTTTCAATAACAGTAAAAGGTTTGATCAGTGTATCCGTCCCGATCTTTACATCTGCGTCAATATAGGTCGTGTTGGGATCCATAATCCTGACACCTTGCAACATAAAATTTCTCAATATCCTTTTTTGGATGAACGCTTCCGCTACGGCTAAGTCCTCCTGAGTATTAATGCCTAATCCTTCGGCAGGATTGTCGATCTCAACCGTTTCAATCTTTTGTTTACGCTCATACAATATTTCGATAATATCCGTTAGATAAAATTCTTTTTTCTTCTTATTTCTTTTAATCTGCTTCAATCCCTCAAAAAGGACCTTACTTTGGAAGCAATACACCCCGACATTAATTTCAACAATATTCTTCTCCAACCCGGAGGCGTCTTTATCCTCCCGGATAGCTCCGGCAACGCCGGACAAATCCCTAATGACGCGACCATAACCCTGCGGATCATGTACCACTGTGGTCAAAAAAGTGCATGCAGCTCTTTTCTTTTTATGCTTTTGAACAAGTTGCTTAAGGCTTTTCTTGCTTAATAGCGGGGCATCCCCACAAAGAATAAGAATATTGCCTGAATAATTCTTTAATGCTTTTTCCGCACACTGGATAGCCGCAGCCGTCCCGGTCTGCTTCTTTTGCTCAATAACGGCAATCTCTTGCGGCAAATTCTGCTGAACTAATTTAAGTTTATGTCCCAAGACAACATATGTTTTGAAAGAACCAACCGATTTGACAACCTTAAGCACATAGTTGATCATTGGCTCTCCGCAAATCGTATGTAAGACTTTGGGGACTTCCGACTTCATCCGTGTCCCCTTACCTGCCGCTAAAATAATAGATCTCATATCCCGCATAATTAACTCCACTATCAGTACCTACACACTTTCACCCAAAAAAATAACTGCCCAGCCAGGACTCGAACCTGGAAAACGAGATCCAAATTCTCGTGTGTTGCCGATTACACCACCGGGCAATATATCCATGTTACAAAATCTTTTGTCATAAATAACAAATAGCTATTCCGCTGAAAAATTCT
>JAGYNW010000063.1 GCA_018399915.1 Candidatus Omnitrophota bacterium | reverse complement strand
GATTACCAATTCTTGTGTCCATTAATTTTGTCCAAGAATATTTTTAATCCAGATGATGCCAAGCAAGTTGTATCTTTGGTTTCCGCGGGCAATGATGCTCAAGCCCAAAGTATTGTCGCGGCACTGCGCGCACGATTTCAGGAGCGCATTGCGGATTTTGAGGAGCGAAAGGCTTTTGTGTATTTACTAGCCCGCTATGTGAAGACATTTTATTTTCTGCATTGTTTTTTCACCTATCCCGAGGATTTAGAGACATTCGCCGCTTTTGCGGATTATGTCGGGCCGCAATTGATCAAAGCGGGCAAGGTTTCAGAATTAATGAAGCGGATTAAACAAACACAGGTAGTTAAGGCCAGTGTTCAGTTTGAAGGGATTGTCAAAATATCTGGAGCTAAAAAGGTTATTTCCCGCAAGGGTAAAAAGGCGCCTGTTCCGCAGAAGAAAGTTACGATTGACGATGTGATTGACAATTTGAGAAAGAAATTTCCTATCAGCGATGATGAAGCGATCATTATTCGTGAGGTCATGGAAGAGAAAGCCAAGGATGAAGCGATTCGTCAAACGGTTCTAACCAATCGGCTGGATAGATATTTTTTGGAGCATGAATATCCGAAACAGGTTAATCATTCGATTCAGGATTCCTATGAGTCTCGCGGTAAGTATGAGGAACTTGGAGATCCAAAATATATGGATCCGGGCGCAATATTCGACACCATGGCATTGTCAGTGATTTATCATGACTTGGAAACGGTGGCATAGAATGGCAATTAAAAGGATGAAAAATATTCCCATTGAAGATCGACCACGGGAAAAACTCTGCCTTAAGGGTAAAGAGGCGCTTTCAGACCAAGAGCTTTTGGCTGTTTTGCTTGGAAAAGGGACGAAGAGACACGATGTATTGGCTTTGGCTCAAAAGTTGATCGCTGTCATTGACAGGAAGGGCATTGATGTGGCGATAGACGACTTGATTGATTTTGATGGCGTCGGTAAAGCCAAGGCCGCACTCATTTTGGCATCGTTTGAATTTGTGCGGCGCAGAATAAAAAAAGACGGCATCACTTTTGAGAAGCCGTCAGACATTGTTCCGCTTTTGCGTCATTATGCCGACCGGAAGCAAGAGCATTTTTTATGCGTTTCGCTCAATGGCGCAAATGAGATATTAAATACCCGGGTCGTAACCATTGGGCTTGCTGATCGTAGCCATGTCCATCCAAGAGAAGTATTTGCGGATGTGTTGGTTGATCGAGGCTCGGCAGTTATCCTTGCCCATAATCATCCAGCCGGATCATTAGAGCCATCGGAAGAAGATATTGCTGTTACCAAACGGATATCGCAAGCCGGACAGATTCTGGGAATAGCAGTGCTGGATCATATTGTTTTTAATCAAAGAGAATATTTGAGTTTTGTCGAAAGAGGGGTCCCTATTCTTTAAAGGCTTTTATTCTCAGGCAAGGATGCCTCTTATGGAAGATAATTATGGAAAGAAGTATAAGAAAATCAATTTATGTAAATGAGCTTAATTATGTAATGCGATTAAGTAAACTAACCGATGATAAGCGGTCACGTATCATTCCGGAATTATTTGAAAATCCCCAAGCAGACAAAACATACCTATTGAGAGAAGAAATACGAACGCTTGATGATCTCGAGAGCAGGATTAAGAACATTATTGATCAACAGGATGTAGTTTCAGCTTTCCTAAATATCTTCTCCGTAACTGATGATTTAGTCATCCCGATAGAATTTAGAAATATTTTATTCAGCAACGTAAAACTTGCATTTTTTATAGGGGCAGGTGTTTCAAAATTGCTTGAGATTCCACTCTGGGCTGATTTGGCAAATAATGTAATTGATTATTTGAAAGAAGGTTGTGATTTGAACCATACAGAGGCTGTGAGATTGCGGGATGAAAGATATTCAAGCCGTCAAATTATTTCGATATTTCACCAAGTAGTAAAAGATAGAAGCAAAATCAATAATTTCTATGAGAAACGCTTGGCGGGACAGGGTAACAAAAATGGCAATCCTTATGAATTACTTTTAGACCTCGAGGATGCGCTTGCCAAGCCAGTAATAAAAATTTCAACCAATATTGATTTGGAATGGGAAAAAGTCTTACGGAGGAAAGCCGATAAACAAAAGCAAGAGCGTACCAGAGAAGGTCAACTATCTCAATTGTCGGTTTGTTATGAGCACTCGCAATACGATAATTTTCAGGTTAAACAAAAAATCGCAGATAATATTTTGTATCAGATCCACGGAAGTATGAATAGCTTAGATACTGCCATTATGACAACTTCACAATATGTGAATAATTATCGGGATGAAAAGGGATTAAGAGGGTTTCTTGAAACGATATTCAAAGAATACATTGTTTTATTTATTGGGTCAAGCATGCAAGAATTTGAAATTCTTGAACATTGCTTGAAACAGTCTCCTTTTCAGCACTTTGCATTAGTGGGGACTAGGGTAGGTGAGGAGAATCTTTTTAGAATAAAGCGGGCGTATTTCTCTGAAATAAATGTTAAAGCTATTCCCTATTATTTGGATTTTCAAGGCTACGACAGATTATTGTTTGTTCTGCGATCTTGGGCCGATGAGGTTCGCATTGCAAGGAAGAAGCAATTTTATGATGATATCAAGCTAATTGATGAGGTTTTATTAAATGTTGAGTGAAAAAGACAAAAAGGTAATTGCCTTAATTGATCAAAATCCTGCACAGAGCAATTATTATTTTCATAGGGTTAAAAATTTGAAATGGTTCTATCCTTTGAAAGAGAAAGGATTCTTTCTCCCAGAAAAAATTCCACAGTCAAGTACCGGTGACCTATTATTTTGGAATGTACTTGATTATCTTGAACGAGTTTCGGAACAGGTTGCGCAAAACCCTCAGTATGGCAAAGAGTTAATTGATATCATTGAAAATCTTGTCCAGTTTTCCTTAACTAAGAAGAGGGTTAATAATTATCATATCTGGTGGTATTGCGTTAAGATTCTTAATAATCTCCCACCCGCCGTAATAAAAGAGAATCTTTCGATAGATAAGTTTAAAGTGTGGCTTTCCGTGTGGACGGATCATTCGCTCGGAAGCGATCTGACCATTAGTGATATCGGCGAAAAACTATTGCCTAAATGCTTGAGCGATGACTTTGGTCTGGATTATTTCTACGCTGAAAATATAGTTCTTGCTATCACCACAATTCGAGCAGGCGGAAAATCAAATGCCTTTACAAAACGTGATGATGCCCTGATGGAGTGGCAGGTTTATTGGATTTTAGACGCGTTCAAGAAATACGGGCAATTGATTGGCCAGAAATGTTCTGTTCGCATTGTTTTCGAATTAGCACAACGATTGAGCAGGGCATTGGAGTATAAACAAAAAGATCATTACACTGACTTGGAGATAGGAGATACAGTTTATCGGCTCAAAGTTGAGAGGATCGCTGTTGATGGTCTGAAATCTGGTGACATTCAGTTTCAAGATAATCAATACGCCGCCACCGTTAGCCAATTTTCGGAAGATCAGATTAAGGACGTAGACCGCGAGAAAGATTTCTGGGCGCTTCATAACCTTGAACCTCAAATTGATGTAATGCGGTTCACGTTCACTGCGTTAACAAAAAATGCTTTTGTATCCGAAATCAAAAAGAATTTGCCAGAAGGCATCAATTGGGACAGCGCGGATAAATATGAACAAAAACTTTTAAGCATTCACGAAGGTCTTTTCTCAGATTATTCGCATATATGGTGTCGTGTATTAAAAAGCGGGCCGGAACATGGGGACGGGGCGGAAGATGTTTTGACCGCTATTTTGCGGGATGTCTTACTGGCTAAGTGCGAATCAAATCGAGAAGAGGGCAGGAAGGTGTTGGACGCATTTTTAAAGGAAAATAGATACCAGTTTCCTATTTTTAGACGATTTGTTCTTTTGTGTGTTGATAAATTCTGGGTTGATTATCGGGAATATTTGAATAAGTTGATCGAAGTCGTTCCGACCGTTCTGGCGGAATCTGATCTTGAAGTCGAGATGTACGACGTTCTTCAGAATCACAATTCGGATTTTGGTGATGATCTAAACACTAAGCTAAAGACATTAATATATGATGTCCCTCAGTATTACATAACTAAAGGGGATGATAAGCTCGTTGCTTACTGGAAATATAAATGGTTGTCGCCTTTACGTGAAAATGCGGAATTTTCTATTTTATACGAGGAGGAGAAACGAAAAGCCGAGCCTAAAGATGGTAAACCCTATGCTGTTGAACGATCCTCTTTTAAAGGCGGATTTGTAAGTCATAAGTCGCCGGTTACGAAAGAAGAAATACTGCAAAAGCCTGCGGCTGAGATCGTGAAATATTTATCTGAATTTAAAGGCGCTGATTTTTGGCATGGGACATTTGAAGGAGAGCCAGATAAAGAGGGTCTTGCTGATATTCTGCAAGCGGCTGTAAAAGAAGGGCCTAAAACATTCACCGATGAGCTTATGACTTTTATTTCAACGGATTATTTCTATCTGCATCGGATACTTCGGGGGATAAAAGAGGCATGGAATGCTGGAAGCGAAATTGATTGGAGCAACATCTTCGACTTTAGCATCAAGTATTTGAGTAAAGGGAAAGATGCCATTATTGCCGATGCATTAAAGGCACAGGGTGATGATAGCGGAAAAGGCCGTTATATTTGGATTGTAGAGGCGATTGTTGAATTGATTGGAGATGGTTCGAAGGATGACAAGCGCGCATTCGATCCAAAATATTTTGATAAAGCAGAACAGATTTTTGAATTGGTTCTTCCGTTATTAAAAGGTGAGAAAGCTCCTGATACTCAGAGAGACTCTTTAACATATGCTTTAAATACGACTCTTGGCAGAACGATTATGGCATACGTATCATTTTCATTGAGAGTTGCTAGAGTCAAGAAGGAAGAAAGGGCCAAGAACTGGGGCCGCGATAAATTCGAACGCTTCCTTCCGATAGGTATAGATGGATATATTTGGTTTGGATGCTATTTGCCGCAAATGAAATATTTGGATAGTGAATATACGATTAGTAAAATTACTGATTTTGCCAAGCCGGATGCGCCTGCATTTGAATGGCAAATGTTCATGGAAGGCTATTTGACCGGCGCCAGAGTATATAAGGATTTATATATCCTCATGAGGCAAAATTATGTCAAGGCATTAGAGAGTACGATATTTAAGGGCAGAGCAGATGAAAGGCTTGTGGAGCATATCTGTATTGCTTATCTCCAGCTTGGTGAGTTTCTGAGTCACAATAACGCAGACGGACAACCAAGTCTTTTCCGGAAAATGCTTGATGAGGCTAATACCGAAGATAAGAGGAGCCGCTGGGAAGATGTAGCGGGTTTTTTCTGGTCAATATCAGGCCGAAAGTTAAAAAAAGAAGATAATGACGAGCAGGAAGAAGCGCCTTCTGAAGAAACAAAAAATAAAGTTATAGCTTTTTGGGAATGGACTTTTAGCGAACGCGAAACAGTTAAAACAAAACTGGGTGAGGCGTATGGCTCATTTTTAAGCCGTATGGCTGAACTAACTATCTGGCTGGATAAAATCGATGAGAAAACAGAAGCGTGGCTTTTGCTTTCGGCGCCTTATGTTGAAATTCAACATCGTTCCGCGTTTTTTATTGAATACTTAACAAAGTTTGATGACGAGGAGAGTGTTAAGCGTATTGGGAAGATATTTTTGAAGGTTTTAGAAACGGCAACGCCGACTTTTCGACAGGAGGAAATTCAGCTGATTGTTGAGCGCCTTTATAAAGTAGGGGAGAGTGATCCGGCGATTAAGGCAGACGCTGACAATATATGCAATACCTATGGGAGAAGAGGTGTACATTTTTTAAAGGATTTATTTTATAAGAATCAAAAGTAGAGAGGTTGAGTTATGGCAACTATCCAAGAATTTATAAATAACCGTCATAAATATAAGATCGATTCAAATTATCAAAGGCCTGCTGACGCGTGGTCGAAAGAAGATAATCAGTGTTTGATCGATACGATTTTACGTAAAGAACCAATGCCCTTGTTTTTTCTAAATTTTAAGTCGGATGAATCCGCTTTCTATATTGTGGACGGTCAGCAACGGCTCAATGCTATCAAAAAGTTTTATGACAATAAAATAAAGTTAAATAAGAAGTTTTCTGGCAATGACAGCCACGGCCAAACATTTAATGGAGATAATCCGATAAATGACCAACAACGGAAAGATTTTCTGGATTATGAATTAAGCTTCTTTGTTTTAGAAGATTACGATGATGAAAAAGTCAGGGTTATTTTTTCTCGGCTACAACGCGGGAAACCGTTGCAATTGGGTGAAAGATTAAATGCAAAACCGGGCACGATTGTTGAGCGAATGCGTGAGATTGCGAAACATCCTTTTATGAACAAATCCATAGGGGTTTATAAAGAGCGTTATGGTGTCTATCCGGATGCCGCGAGAATCCTTTTTTATGAAAAGCATGGTGCCAAGCAGTGCGGATCATCCGAGCTTTATACATTTTTTGATAGCAACAAGGATATGCCGCGTGATGATAAAGATTACAAGTCTGTCTTGTCGGTGCTTAATTTTCTTGCTCGGTGTTTTCCGCCTGAACCAGGTAATTACAAGTATTTGGAGAAGCATGCGTGGGTGTCTGCCGTTTATACAATGGTCAAGGAACTTATGACTGGATATTCCTTGCAGAATAAAGAGGCGTTAATACAGAAATTCGTTAAAGAATTTCATGGGAAGGTTTATACGGAGGATTTTCGACGGTCAAATCCTAATTATCAGCGTTTTTATGACAATGTTCGCGGCGGTTGGTCTGAAAAGATTATTATTTTGCGTAGGAATATTCTCGTAAGCGAGTTTTTAAAAAAGAATGAGTTGATCGAGCTTGATGAGAAACGCCAAATATCAAATGAGGAAAAGATCGCTGTTTTTGCCAAGAATTCTTGTTGCGAAATGTGCCATAAAGAATTCAAGGACTACCGTGAGGCCGAATATCATCATAAAGAAAGACATGCTGATGGCGGTAAGTCCATGATAGAAAATATAATGATTTTATGCGGTAGCTGTCATGACAGAATTCATGGCAATGCCCCGATAGAATTGCCGCTTGAAGAAGAAATTGTCGAAAGCGAGGAATAAATGAGCTCATTTAAGGAACTTGCATATCAGATATTGAAAGAAGCCGGAAAACCGCTTCATAGCAAGGAGATCACAAAGATTGCTATTGATCATGGATGGCTGAAGACTGCCGGGAAGACGCCCGAAGCGACCATGAACGCCCAGCTTGTTGTTGATATCAACGCAAAGAAAGAACGATCACGATTTAAGAAGGCTGGTAGGTCAACTTTTGCTTTGAATGAAAAGTATGTCCCACCCCGTCCTATTGAGGCGCCTATTCGCAAGAAGGCCCACAAAATCACTAAGAATATCTCGACCAAGCAGAAAGGCGATATTGCTGAGGCGCGAATTGCCGAGCTTGTGACGCTTTACGGTGAGACGTGTTTATCCTGTTATAAGCCGATCTCTGACGATGAAGGCATTGATTTGATCGTCAAAGAAAAGGGCAGTTTTCGCACAATGTATATTCAGATTAAAAGTCGTTTTGGCGATAATCCATGCGAAATATTCACAGCCACGACCAAGGCATCGTCTATTGCTGATAATTATTCTGTTGCGGTCATCTTTTGTTACTTCGATACGACACAAGGCGATTTGCATGATGATTTGTGGTTTGTTCCAGCTCCTGATTTGATTAAAAAAGCAAATAAGCTAAACGGTGGGAAGATGCTCGGATTTGTTGCCGGTCGCAAGCGCAAAGAATCAAATAAATGGGATAGTTATATCATCGACAAGCGCGAACTGGCTAATCAGATTATCGCGCAGATGAAGAGGCTATAATCAACAGCGTAGGTTGTATTTATCATGAGCAAGAAACAAGCTGTTTATGACGAACTGGAGCAATATGATTTCTCAGATGGTGAATATCTTGAGAAGGTTGCCCAAAAGTATTTCCCTTTGATTGGTGAATTCCTGATTAGTTTTAGCATCATGGAGCAGGAGCTTAATTTAGCGATTGCTGATTTCTTACATGACGATTGCCATGAGACAGGATTTGTTATCATGGAAAGGCTAACTACCAGCAATAAAATTGATTTATTTTATAAGATGTATGTGCGATTAGAGTCATTCAACAACAAAAAGCATAAAGCGATTTTAGATGGCTTAAGAAAACAGCTGGAGGAGCTGAATTCATTTAGAAATAGCGTTGTACACGCAAATTGGCAGTCTTTAACCAAAGAGGGCTTTGTTCGGGCAAAAATAGTTGTTGATACGAATGAGGGTTTTGTTAAATTTAAGAAGGTCCTAATGACGCCAAAAATTATTCGGCAAAAGATTAAGCAAATTGATTCTCTGTCTGATAAAATTGATGAGTATAAAGAAAAGGCATTTCAGTTTTAGATTCGATCACGAACTTTGATAATACATCGGATTGAACGGTGTCGGTAGGCTGATCATTAGGTTGCGCACTTCATGAAGCCAGCGACCCCATTTTTGCCCCCAGGCGAAATAGGGGGCGTCAATTAACCCCGCTTTGTTTTTTAGACGGAGCGGGGATTATTTGTGAATTTTGCATTGTGAAATATGAAATTGACATTTTCAAATTTCATGATATGCTTAAAGCATGATAGAACGTGCCTTTTATAAGAAATATATAGAAAAAGCGCTTGGCAGAAGTCGGGCTGTGGCTTTGCTTGGTCCGCGCCAATGCGGTAAAACTACGCTTGCTCGCCAGATTGTCGATATCCATTCCCCGAATTATTTTGACCTTGAAGATCCGTCTACGCTTATCGGGTTTGAGGATCCAAAGACTGCTCTTGAGCCTTTAAAAGGGATTGTTGTTATTGATGAGGTTCAGCGCAGATCTGAGGTTTTCCCCATTTTTCGAGTACTTTTAGATCGTGTTCCATTGCCTGCCAAATTTCTGATTTTAGGAAGCGCATCGCCAGAGTTGTTAAAACAATCATCTGAGTCCTTGGCTGGACGGCTTGAATTTATCGAAATGGGTGGTTTTGGGTTATCCGAAGTTGGAGAAAAGAAAAAAATGCAGCTCTGGAATAGAGGAGGATTTCCTTTGTCATTTTTGGCCAAGAATGATGAGGACAGCTTGGTGTGGCGGGTTGATTTTATTCGGACTTTTCTTGAGCGGGATCTTCGTGAAGCGCAAGGGCTCGATGTCCCTGTTGTGACGCTCCATAAATTCTGGATTATGTTGGCACATAGTCATGGCAAAATT
>JAGYNW010000062.1 GCA_018399915.1 Candidatus Omnitrophota bacterium | reverse complement strand
GACACGTTTTAATTTCTATAAACAATTGACACCCTAGAAATCCCTATATAGAATATTTTTGTTATTCAGCATTAATCAAATAAATTCGCCAGGAGATTCCACCGTGACGACCAAAGTCAGCATTGGGTTCAGCGCGCATATTAATGAAGAAAAAGCGGCCAGAGAAGCCGCTTTTAACGCAAAAACAAATTTAGGGGAATCGCACGTTGATTTAGCCATAATTTTTAGCACGATACACTATAATCCACAGAAATTTCTCCCGGCTATCAATACCATATTAAACGCGCATAGAACCCTTGGCTGTTCAACCGCAGGCATCATTCTTTCCTCCTCTGTCCAAACCAAAGGGATCGGTGTTCTGGCCATGACATCTGAAGACATCCACTGCGGGATCGGCTCAATCAATACCCGCGGTTTTCCTGACACTCATAACGCAGGCACTTCACTCGCGCAAAACTGCATATCTGATTATGGAGAACATAACCGTCACGGCTTTATCTTTTTTTCAGACAACCGGATTTCTAACTCATCCTCTTTTTTAAAAGGCCTTCAAGAAATTTTCGGCAAAGTCTTTCCTATTATAGGTGCCAGCAGCAGTGACGACTTCCATTTTACCAAAAATTTCCAGCTGTTTGAAAACCAACAGCTACAACATTCAACAGTAGGCCTCCTTTTAGGAGGAACTGTTTCTTTGGGCATAGGCAGTGCCCACGGCTGGCGACCTCTGGGAAAACCGCGAACTGTAAACAAATCCAGCAAAAATCTTATTCAGCTAATTGACGGACAGAAAGCGGCAAGCCTTTATGAAGATTATTTCACCTTTGAAAAACAGGATTGGGAATCAAGCACCTTTCATAACCTGTCCTTATTATATCCTTTGGGCATCCACATCCCGGAATCAAATGATTTCCTCTTAAGAAACATTGTGGATGTTCTGCCTAATGGCAGCCTTCTTTGCCAGGGGGATGTGCCGTTGGACGCCACAGTTCATATCATGATCAGCAATAAAGGATTATGCATAGACGCGGCAGAAAAAGCGGCGCTAGAGGCGCGAAAAAAACTCAGGGAAAAAGAACCCAAATTAATCCTGATCTTAGAATCACTGATCCGTTTAAAAATTCTTGGCAGAAGCGCCTTTCAGGAAATCAGCAAAATAAAAGACGTTTTTGGAGAAAATGTGCCTATAATGGGGATGTACTCATGTTCTGAAACATATCCCTTTCGGCTAAACGACATTATGCTCAAATCCCATGTTCAAAATGAAAGCATTGTTATTATTGCCATCAGTTAAACCTTTATTTTTGAAATCCCATGAAATCTAAAAATTTTTATTATTATTTCGCTGAAATCTTTCACAGCATGCCGAACCCCCTCTTTTTCTACCTTTGTGTCTTTATTTTTATACTAATAGGCATTTTGGTCTTTCTTATCATGAATAAAGATGAAAACATAAAAAGCCTGCTCAGCTCCCTGCAGAAACTGAAAAAATCTTTTGACGAACTTGACGCGCAGGCCAAACTTATTGTTAAAACAGACCTGGAACTGAACAAGACCCAGGAGGAACTCGATAAACGTTTGCACAGCTTAGACGCGCTTCAAAAGACCTCCAGCATGATCAGTACGACCCTGAACGAAAATGAGATCTTTCAAAAGCTGGACGACTATTTGCTCAAAGCATTAGGGTTTGAAAAAAGTTTGATCTTGACCTATGACACTCAAAACTTACACTGTAAAGTCGCTATGGGGTTTTCTGAGGAAAGCCTGCATTACATTATTCCCAACATTCAAAAAGATGCCGTGCTTCTTAGTGAACTCGAAAAAGGAGAAATCTTTTCCTCAACCAACTCTCCCAAGCAACGCAAAGAAAACATAAGCCGCATGTTCAATACAGAACATTTTGTCCTGGCGCCGATTCTGACCCAAGATGGATTTATCGGCGCGGTCTTTGTCGGCAACCAATCTAATGTGTTGCGGATCTCCGAAGGAGATGAAGAGCTAGTTTCCATTATGGCGAATCAACTCGGCCAATCGATCGAAAACGCGCGGCTTTATGAACAAGCTTTTTGCGCAAAACAAGATCTAGAAATTATCGTCCAGAACAGGACCAAGCAGGCGGTCGAAGCCTCTGAAGAAGCCAAAAGGATCAGCAAGAAGAAGTCTGAGTTTATCTCAGCTGTTTCGCATGAACTCAGGACCCCCCTGACCTCAATAAAAGGATACGCCTCAATCCTGGCTTCAGGTAAACTGGGCGATATCCCTCTGGCCGCTATTGAACGCATCCAAAAAATCAATACGCATTCGGATAATTTAGTCAAGCTGATCAATGATCTTTTAGACATTTCACGCATTGAATCCGGCCGGGTTGAAATGAACTTAGGCAAATGCAATCTTTCAGAACTTGTAGACAATGTGGTTGATATCCTGACGCCTCAGCTCAAAGAAAAAAATATTCATTGTATTCCGGACATTTCTGAAGATGTCCCTGAAATGATGTTGGATTCCACGCAGATGGAACGGGTCTTTATTAATACTATCGGTAACGCGATTAAATTCACCCCCTCAGGGGGAAGCATCACGCCCAAAATATATGTTGACAAAGATGCGGTGAAGATCGAAATTGCCGATACGGGTATCGGCATCAGCGAAGAAGACTTGGAAAAACTCTTTGACGAATTTTACCGGGTCGAAAACAAGATCAATCAGAATGTGAAAGGTTCTGGCTTGGGACTCGCCCTTGTAAAACAAATTGTCGAAGCCTACAAAGGAAAAACCTGGATCACCAGCAAATTAAATAAAGGGACAACCATCCATCTTACACTTCCTTTGCCCAAAAAAAAGATTGAGGCTAAATAAAATATGACGTATACTCTTCACAAAGGATAAAAAAAATGAGACAAGGCTTAATATTAACAATCGATGATGACCCTGATATTTTGGATGTTTTGGACTTAACCCTGTCAGAACATTATAATGTCAGCCAAGCCAGCAACGGGCAAGAGGCACTGGATCTGCTTCAACATATCTTTCCTGATCTGATCATCTGTGATTTCATGATGCCGGTCATGAATGGCCGCAAATTTTGCGAAACTTTAAAAAAAGACATCCTGATGCAACATATTCCCATCATCATGCTCACAGCTAAAGGAGAGACCAAAGACCGTATCGGCGGGATAGAATCCGGAGTTGATGACTATATGGTCAAACCCTTTTCTCCAGATGAATTGTTGGCGCGCATCAAAATGATCATGCGCAGGACAATCCGCAGCCTTGACGCCAACCCCCTGACTCATTTGCCGGGCAACACCTCCATAATGGAAGAACTCCAACTCTGCATTAATTCCGGCAAACCCTTTGCCGTGGGATATGCCGACCTGGACAAATTCAAGGTTTATAATGATAAATACGGCTTTGAAAAAGGTGACGAAATCATAAAGGAAACCGCGCGGCTGCTGATATCCATTGTCCGCCAAAAAGCCGGATCAAATGCTTTTATAGGACACATCGGCGGTGATGATTTTGTTTTTATTACAGATGAAGACATGATTGAAAACATCTCTAAAGAAATAGTTGAAACCTTTGATAAAAAAGTCCCCTCTTTTTATAATGAAGAAGATTATAACCGCGGATACATTAAGGGAAAAGATCGCCAGGGGAATGAACAGCAATTTGGCCTTTTAGCGATATCCATCGGCATCGTAACGACCAAGACCCAAAAGATTACGCACGTTGCTCAAGTAGGGGAAATTGGTGCAGAACTCAAGAAATACGCAAAAAGTTTTGAAAAAAGTGTCTATGTATTTGATCAAAGAAAGGAAGATTGATTAAACCTTACTAGTCTATGGACACCCTAGAATTCCGCCATGTTCCATTGTGCAAAAATTGGGCGGTTCCTTCCCGGTTACCCCCATGACCACACCATTATAATATTGATTAGAAGATTCCCGTATAAAAGGAAAAAAAGTATCAAAGCCATACATTACCACGACCATAACTGTAGCAAATAGTAACATATATTCAACAGCACTTTGCGCTCTTTCATTAGGACCCAACTTACTCGGCATAAAAGCTTTTTGTTTTTTTCTTTTAAGCATCTGTTTTTCCTTTGATAAAAACACTCTTACTTCTATATTTAAAATATAACACGGGGACGCCTCTTTTGCAAAAGATCAAAATTGCTTCGATAGGCGGGCATCTAAGCGCCGGATAACCCTTTCAAATAGCGGACAACCTGAGCGGGATCTTCGGCTCCGAAAAAATAACTGGCGGCAGACAATATATTCACACCTGCCTCAACCGCTAGAGGAGCAGTTTTTTCATTAATACCCCCATCGATCGATATATCTCCGGAATAAACAGCGCGTAAGGCCTTAACCTTTGCTAAAACTTCTGGCATAAATTTTTGCTTAGCAAATCCCGGATTGACGGACATGATCAAAACCCCATCCAGATCGTCCAACACAGGCTCAAGACATAAAGGCGTTCCGGGATTAAGAACGCAAAAAACTTTTTTGCCTTTATCTTTAATTTTATGAATATCTTTTTGAAATAAAGCGGAATCAATACTGTCAACTTCTTTAGGAAACTGCCCATACTCCCTGCAGGAGGCTCTTCTTTCGCCATAACATTCAGCGTGAAGTGAAATAATATCCGCGCCGGCTTCAATAAAAAGATCAATATGATTAGACGGATTTTCGATCATTAAATGCGCTTCGATAGGAAGCCTCGTAAGAGGCCGTATAGCCTCAACGATCATAGGCCCTACCGTAATGACCGGCACAAAATGCCCATCCATAACATCGACATGGATCATATTAGCCCCGGCATCTTCACACCTTTTGACTTCTTCGCTCAATTTCGCAAAATTCGCGCACAAAACACTGATATTGACTTTAATATCCTTCATTGCGTCCTTTCTGTCAAAGGCTCATCCTCCTTCAACTTTTTTAACTCCTCGTAAAGACAATAGAAAAAGATCTGAAAAATCACAAAATGGATCCCGGCTAAAAGATAAAGCATCAAGTCCGCGACATTAGAAAAAACATAAAAAGACCGCAGATAAAGGATTCTATGTAGCTGATTGATGACTAAATAAAACGGCATAAACAAAGCCATCTGAAAAATCGTCATAATGACAACCATATCAAAATAGACATTAAGATTGCATGCAATGATCTGACGACTAAACAAAAGGGCCTCTTTGCCTTTCTTCCCGTCCAGGACCAGGGCCGGGCCTGAAAAACTATATAAAAAGAAGGTGAAGATCCCCGGAATAATCAAGAGCAATCCCCACAAGATCACTTTAACCGCATAAAAAAAATGAACGCGCACGGAAGAAAAGAAAAACTTGGGCAACTCGGCAAAAGAGGACAGTAATCTGATCTTTCCTTCATGATCCGCGCGGGAAACAGAGCGATAAAAAATGATCCCTAAGGCGACAAACAACAAAAATGTCAACACATATAAAAGGCCATCCAGCCACACATAAAGATTGATGGACTTTAAATAAAAACTGTCACTATAAAGCCATTCATCAAGATAAATAAGCGGAGCACAAAAAAGGCAAGTGATCAGAAGAAAGCCCCATCCCCAAGAAAAAAACAGCCGAAAGGTTTTCTGACCAAGATTACCAAAAAGCCTGAACTTATCTATGATCGATTTAATCATTCTTTAACCAAGCCCATCCATCATTCCCAAGAGGACTGAGAAAGATGCTTTTGATTTTGTGCGCGGGGTGGGACTTGAACCCACATGGGTTACCCCACACGCCCCTCAAACGTGCGCGTCTACCAATTCCGCCACCCGCGCGTAAAAAAACACAAATCAAGCGGCAAGCGCCGCAGCAATAAAATCTCTAAAAAGAGGATGCGCTTTATCCGGTTTGGACTGAAATTCCGGATGAAACTGACACCCCACAAACCAGGGATGGTCTTTCAATTCAATGATCTCAACAAGATCCTGTTTTTCATTAACCCCGGCCAAGATCATCCCCTCCGCCTGCATGATATCTTTATAATGATCATTAAATTCATAACGATGCCGGTGCCTTTCTGAAATATCTTGCGTTCCATACGCTTTGTAACTCTTGGTCTTTTTCTGAACCTTGCAGGGATACGCACCCAGCCGCATTGTCGCTCCCAAGTTGACCACCCGTTGTTGTTCCTCCAGTAAAGAAATAACAGGATCCTTGGCTGACTTAACAAATTCCGTGGAATTGGCTTCTTTCAATCCGCACACATTCCTGGCAAATTCAATGGTAGCCACTTGCATGCCCAAGCAAATACCGAAATACGGAATTTTATTCTCGCGGGCAAATTTTACAGCCTTGATTTTGCCTTCCACGCCTCTATCCCCGAATCCTCCGGGTATCAAAATACCTTGCGCGGATTTTAATTCTTTTTCGATCTTCTTCTTTTCTAATAATTCCGAATCCACTTTAATGATGTTCACCCGGGCATTATTAGCGATGCCCCCATGTAGCAAGGCCTCATAAATCGATTTATAGGCATCTTTCAAGGAAACATATTTTCCGACCACGCAAATCTTTACTTCCTTCTTAGGATGTTTCAGGCGGTTCAAGACCAACGTTTGCCACTCTTTCAGCGTCTTATCTTCTCTCTTTAAATTAAGTTTTCTAAGAATGAGATCATCAACGCCTTCTTTCTTGAAATACAGCGGGACTTCATAAATATGCTTAACGTCGATGGCCTCAATCACAGCTTCCTTATCCACGTTACAAAAAAGCGCGATCTTATCGCGTTCCTCTTTCGTGATATGTTTTTCCGTGCGGCACAATAAGATGTCCGGCGCGATCCCGATACCTTTCAATGTCCCCACGCTATGCTGAGTAGGTTTGGTTTTCAACTCTCCCGCTGATTTAATATAAGGAAGCAATGTCACATGAATATTCAAGGCATAATTTTCACCTAATTCCCAGCGCAACTGCCTGATCGCTTCCAAAAACGGAAGACTCTCTATGTCCCCGATAGTGCCACCGATCTCAACAATGGTAACATCGATATCCCTGTCTTTAGAGACTTTCCTCAGGCGTCTTTTGATCTCATTGGTAATGTGCGGAATAATCTGCACGGTCTTACCCAGATAATCGCCTTTTCTTTCTTTGGTAATAACCGTATGGTAAATCTGCCCAGTCGTCAGATTGTTATCCTGCGTAATGTGCGCGTGCGTGAACCGCTCATAATAACCCAGATCCAGATCGGTTTCCGCGCCATCCTCGGTCACATAGACCTCTCCATGCTGAAAGGGATTCATGGTTCCCGGATCAACATTCAAATACGGATCGCATTTTATGATCGTTGTACTCAAACCTCGCGTCTCCAGCAATTTGCCTATAGAGGCGGCCGCGAGTCCTTTGCCCAGGCTTGAAACAACCCCACCGGTAACGAAAATGAATTTTTCCATAATTATCCCTTATCTATCTTTAAAAAGGTCCAATGAATTTAAATTAACATCAAGCTCATTCTAACAAATATTTGCTTTTATTCGAAGGAATCTTCACCGGGTATTCACCCGTAAAGCATGCATGGCAAAAATTTCGAGAATCCTTCATGACCGATAACATCCCTTCCAGGCTCAGGTATTCCAGGCTATCCACCTCAATAAAATCCGCGATCTCTTTGACCGTCCGGCTGGAGGCGATCAATTCTTTTTTATCCGGAAAATCAATCCCGTAAAAACACGGAGAAATGATGGGAGGACAGCTGATACGCATATGAATCTCTTTCGCGCCGGCCTTACGCAGTTCCGCGACCCGGCTGCGTGACGTGGTACCTCTGACAATTGAATCCTCAACAATAATGATCTTTTTTTCCTCCAAAACACTGCGGATAGGGTTCAGCTTAACACGCACACGGAAATCTCTCAAAAACTGAGTCGGCTGAATGAATGTCCGGCCGATATAATGGTTGCGAACAATCCCGATCTCAAACGGCAATCCTGCCTCTTGGGCGAACCCGACTGCGGCGTAATTCCCGGAATCCGGGATCGCCATAACAAAATCCGCATCGATATTATTTTCCTTGGCCAGTTGCGCGCCCAATTTTTTACGGACATTATACACATTTTCATTAAAAATAAAACTGTCCGGACGCGCGAAATAAATATTTTCAAAAATGCAATGACTGATGACCGCCGGCTTCTCCTCGTTCATAAACACGGATTCAATCTTATCCTTATTAATAAAGACCACTTCCCCCGGCTCGATCTCCCTGACAAACTCGGCAAAGGTCAAATCCAGAGCGCAGCTTTCACTCGCCAAAAGATAATGACCATCTTTTTTCCCTAAACAAAGGGGGCGGAATCCATGCGGATCCCTTACTCCGACAATAGTATCATCAATAAGCAGAATCAGTGAAAAGGCGCCCTCCAGTTGTCTCAAAACATCAATAACCCATTTTTTCTTATTTCCGTTCCGGGTCCTCGCTAACAAATGCACGATGATCTCGGAATCCATGGATGTCTGGAATATAGACCCGGCCTCTTCCAACTTATCATATAACTCTTCAGTGTTCGTCAGATTGCCGTTATGGGCCACCGCGATAGGCTTGTTCTTATGCACAGCCAAAAAGGGCTGGATATTCTTTAATGTGCTCGAACCCGTTGTGGAGTAACGGCAATGACCAATAGCGGCTCTTCCTTTTAAAGATTCCAGAGACTTCTCATCAAAGACGTCGGCCACTAATCCGGTGTCTTTCTTGCCCATAATTTCTTTGCCGTCAAAGGTAACGATCCCTACGGACTCTTCACCCCGGTGTTGCAGTGCATATAACCCTAAAAAGGCTAATTTGGCAGCTTCCTTGTTATTACAAACACCGATGATCCCGCACATGTTCTTTCCTTTATTTTACTGAGTATAAAACTTCATATTATCTGTTATCACAGCACGCTTTCTTTATAGTGCGTTTTCCCTTCACCCTGATAATACTTTTGAATAGACTGCACTGAAAACTTTTTCATCTTACGGGACTCAATCCCGTTCAAAGCCGCCCAGGCCCCCTGCAAGGTTGTAATGCACGGGATATTTTGAAGGATCGCAGCGGCGCGGATAAACCGCATGTCCGATTGACTGCGTTCCCCGGAAGGCGTGTTGATGATCAATCCGATCTTGTTCTCTTTCAGCAAGGTCATGAGGTTGGAATACTGGTTCTTCCCTTGATCGTAACGTTCGACCTCTTCAACCGGGACCCCATTGGCCCGCAGGACCCGAGCCGTTCCCCTTGTCGAAAGAAGAGAAAATTTCATGTCCTTGAACTTTTTAGCCACTAAAATAGCGGCGCGCTTATCCTCATCCCGGACACTTAAAAAAACGGTCCCTTCTTGCGGAACTGTGCTCCCGGCACTGATCTGTGCCTTAGCGAAAGCCTCACCAAAAGACATGGCGCTTCCCATGACTTCACCTGTAGATTTCATTTCTGGGCCCAAGACAATATCCA
>JAGYNW010000061.1 GCA_018399915.1 Candidatus Omnitrophota bacterium | reverse complement strand
TGAGCACAAAATCAGATTGTTTATCACCTTCTTTATATTCATTTAAAAGCTGTTGTTTGGCTTGGTCAATTTTTTCCTCTTGTCTTTTATCAGAATCTTCGGAAAAGGATTGTTTTTGTTTTATCTTTTGCAAGTAATCCTTTGCCAATTTATAATCAGGGGCTTCCTCATAAATTTTTTCGAAAAGTTCTTTAGCCCGGTCATACTGGGCCTTTTTGAACAAAGTAACCGCTAATGTATAAACCGGATTCAATTTATCCTCTTGCGTTCTCTTTGCTGTAGTCTCTTGAGCAAAGACACAGTTATCCCTTAATATAACACTGGATACCATAGCAAGACATATTCCTGCGGCGATGAATTTTTTCATATTCATAACCTTTTCCTTAAAAAATAAAGATGTTAATAAATATAATGATTTATTTTATTCTAGCATAGGTCAAAAAAACTACACTAGAATTTTCATTTTTTTTAATATTGCTTTTCTCGGAAAATATCCTGACCGAATAATTGTAGGGATAGAAAGGGGTTGGCAATTCACTCTGCCAAAAAAAAGGTGTTATTTAAAATCCTGTTCAGAGAATACATCTGCTGTAAAAATTTCTAATTTTGTTTTTGGATCTTTCCATGCATCTGGTGATAAGCCAGCTTTTTGAGAGCATAACTGCGATAAAAACATTTCTTTGGACCAACCCGTGCTGTCCGCAACCTGCGGTAAAAAGACCCCATGATGAAACGGGCCACGACTAACAATAACCCCATGTTTTCCCATAATAATTTCTTCCGCATCGTTAATTTGCCGGGGTTTTGATAGCACGGAGATCTCTACCTCTATTTGGTCAAGCTCCCCGACGGTAACTTTAGGAAAACGTGGATCCTGACTTGCTGCTGAAATCGCCATGTCCCTAACAGTTAAATATAAGGGCCCCCGCCCAATAATATTTCCGATACACCCTCTTAATTGGCCTTTCTTATGAATGGTAACAAAAGCTCCTTCTTCTAGCTTGAGCCTTGGATCCAATTCTTTCACCTGTAATTTTTTGCCTTCTTTTACATAAGAATTAATCGCTTCTTTGGCAATTTCAATCAATTTTTTTTTTTGGGAAGAATCCAATCCGGTTCCGCTGTTACTGATAATATCTTCATTCTCTTTCGGTTGAGTTTTCAGTCCTTCTGCGCCAGATAACACTTCTTTATAAATAACTGCTGAAAAATAGCCCACAACACGATTAAAATCGCCAGAAATCTCAGAGGAATTCATATATTTTAAAATATCAACATTATTCAGGTCTTTCAACTGAGCATAATATAAAGCCGCTACAACAGGATATACCCCGCACAGTTCCATAGCTCCAGCCTGAACTTCCCTAAAAATCCTTTCTGCATCCAGCTCTTCGACCGCTTCCATTGTATCTTTATCCATCTTTCTCGCCAAAGCATCTTCATGAAAATGAGACATATCCGTACTGACAACAATAAGAACATCCTCCCTTTTCCCAACGATCTTTGCAAGATTTGTGGCAAAAGATTTAATCTGATCAAAACCTGGATGACCGATAATGATGGGAACAATTTGAAATTCCTGAAACGTTTTCTGCAAAAATGGAATTTGAACTTCCAGAGAATGTTCTCTTTCAAAAGCTCTAGGTTCAAAGCTTGCTTTATCATTCAACTCTATCACTCTCTTTGAAAACCCTTGATCAACTTTGACTGGGCCTAATGGGGTTTCAAAATGATCAAAAAGTCCAATGGAAAAGCCATCAAAACCGAAATAATGACTCGGGGCAAGGATAATGATAGTCTTGTATTTATTCTGTTTAACGGCTTGGTACCCATAAGCTGCAACGCTACCGGAATAAACATATCCAGCGTGAGGAGAAATAATAACCTTTGCTCCGGGATAAGCCTTGACACCCCGGGCATTAGATAAAAACTTATCAACACTTTCTGACAGTTGCCGGGGCGAACTATCATAAAATTGCCCACTTACATTAGGCCGCTTTACTCCTTGATTTGCGTTAGAATTAGAGCTCATTATTAGAAATGCAAAAATAACAATTATTTGTTTTATTAAAAAAAAAATCTGTCTCTTCTTTTGAATCGTTTTCCGAAAATCTATTTTGAACAATTCTTTATCCATGAAGATACTCATCTAAATAAAACCAGCCAACTTTTAGACCTAATGTTCTACTTTAGGTATTTTTCCCATATTATAATCAAGAACTAATTTCTTCTCACCCTTTACTTCATAAGAAATCTCATATTTTTGAGGACGACTTTTACAATATTCCACGCCATTAAAAATTTGATTCTTATAGGAAGAAAAATGTGACATCTCTAATTCTTGATAACCTAATTGCGTAAGCCCTGATTTAAAATTTCCTGCGATTAAATTGCAGACTGTTCCGCAGGCAGCCTCTAAGGCTTCCTCTTCATCCTCTTCTTCATCATCTATAGGATATTCCAGCTTTTTTAACAATTCATCAATATAATCTTCAGGTATATAAAGAATGATCAAGCCAATCAGCACATTATTATCCATGTCACTTGAATTCTTATAAAAATTGACAGTTGAGATGAATGTCGATTGCTCGAACTTTTCCAAGCTTGAGACACGCATTCTTTTCATAAAATCAACAATGGGTTTTAACTCAACGGAGGAAACTTTAGCCAAATGAATACTGGCCTTGACATCTAATATTCTTTTGACAATTTCAGATAATAATAATGCCTGCACATAAAAGTCATTTACTGAAGGGGTCATCTTTTTTCCCGGTAACAGGATTTATTAAATAAACTTCTTCTTCAAAAAATTTACTTCTTGTTGACGTAAGGAGAAATCAAATTTATGAATGTTTCGCTTCGATATGGCTTTACAATATATCCGGCTAAATTGGGATTTATTTCCTTTGCAAACCTTTTGTTTTCCTCGGAACCTGATGCCGTTATCATAATGATTGGTATATTAGCCACAGCAGGAACCTTAATAACCCCTCGCATAAATTCAATGCCATCAATCTTCGGCATCTGCCAATCAAGAAGTATCAGGCCGATATCCTGATAATTACTACTGAGAACTTTTAACCCTTCTTCCCCATCTCCTGCCTGTAAAATTTCGTTTTCTACCCCGGCTTTTTTCAAAAGGTTTACAAGCAATTTGCGATCAAAAAGGGAATCATCAACTATCAAAATCTTCACGTTTTATCCTTCAATCATCTGCACCAGATTATATTTTTTTTAAGCTACATTTGCCTACCATCAAATAATCAACTGGATTATTTAGATTATTGTAGCAAGAATCAGAACTATCTCAAGTTAATATCCTGTTAATCTTTTCTTAAATTATCACTAGTAGTATTATTACTATCCATCATCTTTGAATGCAATAATTTTCTTAGAAAATATTGAATTCTCCAAAGTCTGAACTCAAAAAAAAAGAGGACATTTATAAAATAAAGGTGATATATTTTTTTCTCTTGCCTTAAGCGAATCAGTCTTTTCCCTCATTTTTTGTGTTTCGCAATAAAACAAGATTTCGCATATAAACAATTAATCCTAAGGATTGCCCTAAAATAAAAACAGGATCTTTCCTGTGTAAAGAATAGGACAACAACAGGAGCGCTCCCGCCATACTCAAATACCAAAAAGACACAGGAATATAACTTTTCTTTTTGATCTCTGAACATATCCACTGCACTAGAAACCGCGCAAAAAAAACAGCTTGGCCCACAAACCCCACGAATAACCATTTATCCATTTTTCGCCTTGTTTTGTATGATTTGAAAAAAATCCTTCATAACCTTAAAAACTCTTTTATGATTATATTTGGATATTCCATGTCTCCGGTCTCTGTGTTCGGTTATAACTTCACCAATTTTAAATCCTTTTAAATATAAATCCAAAGGGATAAATCTGTGCAGGCCCTCAGATTTCAAATTTACTTGATTAATACATTGTCGCTTATAAACTCTTAATGTGCACGAAAGATCGTGCACCTTTAATCCTGTAAATAACCTCTGAAACCAGTTACCTGTTTTGGATAAAAACGATTTCAAAAATGTATCCCGTCTCAATTTTCGCCAGCCACAAACACAATCATAACCTTCGTTAAGCTTTCTTAACAATTTTGAAATATCCGCTGGATTATTTTGAAGGTCAGAATCAAGACTGACAATAACTTCTCCTTTAGACGCATCAAAACCTTGCTTCATGGCAAAGGACTGTCCCTTGCGTTTGTTTAAAGCTATTATGCGCACTGCTTCAGGAAACTGTGCTTTAAATTCCTGCATGATTGTCAAAGAGGCATCTGTTGATCCATCATTAACAAAAATTATCTCATACCCTCTATGGTCTGAGGCAAATTCATGTAATAACTCCGAAAAAAGATCCTTAAGCGAATCCTCTTCATTGTACACCGGCATTACCACGCTACAATAAATATCGTTTTTATATATACCTTCAATTTTATTGTCTATCTGACTATTTTGCATTTACTCTTTCTTAACAAGAATTATTTTTTCCATAAAATACTGATAAACCTTAGCTTGATCAAATCTGATTAATGCCAAAAAGAATTCATGATCCAAATCTAGTCTTCTTCTAAACATGTAATCCTCTTGTGCAATTATCAGTTCGCCAAGAGCGGAATTATCCGTTAAATATTTATCATAATCTGTTCCTGCTATAAGACAATAAATATTTTTATTATTGTCAAAATATCGAGTTAAACTTTCCTGCATCCCCCATTCCCAGCTTACGGAAATCTTATCAACTTTTTGATCAAAATAAACCTGGAACTCTTTTTCATGAATATCGTGACTTCCTACTGCAATTAAAAAATCGGCGTTATTATTATCTTTTTTTATCGTTTCGGCGAATTTGCCTAAAACACTATGCGATGTCAATCTAGCTTCCTCTAATAGCTGAGATTGAGCCAAAACAAAAAGCATAAATCCCCCAAGAATCAAAACTCTTATATAATTATCCTTTACTAGCATAAGCCACAAAAGGAGAACAAAAACAGCTAAAAATAACGGGAGCCATACTTTATCACCCTGCGCTAAGAAGAAAAAAAGAAAAATAAAAACTGAGTAACCTAAACAAAAAAATAGGATCATTGAGTATTTCCGAAAGACCACAACAAGTTTGCTCCATCGTGACATTGATGAAAAATCATAAAGCAAAAAACAGGAAACAAGAACAGCAAATGGAAAAGCTAAAGATAACATATAATGGTTAATCACAAAATACAGAGAAGAAAAAAAGAATACTGTTACCACGCACCAAATTCCTACTAACTTAACTGGTTGTTGATGTTCTTTCTGATAACAACTGGCCTTTTTTATAAAAAAAGGGATTCCGACCATAAAAAAAAGACTCCAAGGAGCAAAATACGAAAAAATGACTTTCAAATAAAAAAAGACATGCGCCACATACATCTTTACCCAAGAAAACAAAGAACTCGCCATCGGGGCATTAAAAATCCTTGCTTGCGTCTCTTGGACTATCATGTAATCTAAATAGGTTAACCCGTGAACCTTAACCATATAAATAAACCAAGGCAAGATAATCATACTTGAAATTAAGAAGTTTAATGGATAATTCACATGAATAATCGCCTTCATTCTTTTTGTGAATACGGCATAAACTCCTATGGTCAAAAGAGGAATAATAAAAGCGACAAAGCCTTTAATCATAAACCCGATAGAACAGGAGATAAAAAATAAAGAACTAAAAATATGATGAGATTGAAAAGCATTGAAGGGAATATTTTCCTGCTCATAATTCTGAACGCAAAGTTCTTTCTTTTTAAAGTGCGATTCTATGTGCTTGTAACCACAATAGATAGCTAATGTGATGAAAAAATTGAAGGCCATATCAGGAACGGCGTTTTTGGCATGCCGGAAAAACAATGGAGAAGTCATCAATGTCAGGACGCTTAACGTCGCTATCCTTTTATTAAAAGATTCTTTCGCAAATAACCAGAGTATCATCAAAGTCAACGTCCCAAAAAACACAGAAACAAATCGGGCCGCAAACCAACCAACCCCAAAAAACTTAAAACTCAAAAGAATCAACCAATAAAATAATATTGGTTTTTGAAATCGATTCTCGCCAAAATAGGTAGGAGATAAATAATTATGGGCCTTCCACATTTCCTTGCTGCTTTTGTAATAAAAGACTTCATCGTCACGAAATTCCAATCCATGAGAAGCTAAATTTTGCGTAAAAACCAAAAGGCCGAGAACACAAATAAAAAGACAGGCAATGATATTATATTTATTTTTAAACATGAACTGGCATAACCCAATAAATTATTCAGGAGAGATTATAAAACTTTCTTTATATTCATCCTTTATCTTCTCTAACATTTGCTGGGCTTGTTTTTTTTCGCGATATTGTCCCACATAGACTCTATGCCAGATACCTGCATCTTTTAAATCTTTTGATAAGATAAAAGCCTCAAAACCTTTCTTTTTTAATTCAGCTGCGAGATTTTCAGCTCTTTCTTTTTTTTGAAAAGATGCCACTTGAATAGTAAACTTAAAAGAGGAGTCGGAAACCTCTTCCCTCATCTGTTGTGCTGACTTGTCACCCTCTTTAATGGTCGCGGTTTGGGCAGGTTTAACAACGTCTTCAAGCTCAATGACATTTTCTGCTTTCTCAGATTTTATTGAAGAAATGCTTTCATCGTCTTTTAGCTGTTCTAGCTCCCGAGATTCTTTCGCTTCCATTCCCCCCTCTTCATTTCGGTTCTTTGATACAAATTCATATTCGATATCAACAGGTTCTGTTGCATTCTCAGGAAAGATATCATTAAAAGGAACATCATTTTTCTGGTTAAACGCGAAAAAAATAGTAATGACCACACCTACAATAAATATCCAAATCAACCATGAGTTCTTCATTTTTCCTCCTCCTATTATTATAATTATGACATTCTAAATTCAGGCTTTATACCAACCAAAGGCATATCCTTGTGATTTATATAACCGCCCAATCCTTTTCGTCTGCGGCTCCAGAATAAGTATTCCTATCGTTTTATGCTCCATAATGATATACCTTCCACCGGGCAACCAACTGATATGCTGAATCATCAATTCTCCGCCTTTTTTTTGATACTCTGAATCAATATAATCGACTTTATATCGAGCGATTTTAAATAATCGTTTCCGAAACCAACGATGACGGACATAAAAAAGATGATCATTTTGATCTATGCCAACAGACGGCCCTTCCGCTGACATCAAAGCGTTTTCCTTAACAGCTCTTCCAAATTCGTATTTATGATTATCCAAATATAATTGAATATCACGCAAAGCCAAACTATCGGTAGGTACCGTTGCCTCTTGATAGGGAAAAGCCGTGACAAGCTTTGGTTTCATTTCTACTAAATCAATCCGATAGACTTTAACTTCAAAGGGATACCCTCGAACCGATGTATCTAAGGCCTCATTGTAAATATAGTAGAGGCTATCGGAAGATCGGCTCCAATAAACTGAAGAAATTTTTCGGCCAGGACTAATTACTGACTTTCGAATATCATCCTTGAGATCAAACACATACAGGTTGCTCTGAGAAGAATATTTTGACCAGCGATGAATTTCATAACAAAACTTCTGACTGTCTTTGGCCCAGCGAACCCCCCGAATAACCCCGTTAAGATCATCTTCAGATCCGATGATATTTCCAATGGTATCTACTTTTTCCGTATTTTGTGTTTCTTGATCATGCAGGAAAACATCCTTTTCTGAGACTATGACCAAGTATCTCCCGTCAGGAGAAAAAATATACTCTTTTAAAGGAGTTTCCGCTTTAAACACAATTCGATGATTGGAACCATTCGCATTTATTCTGTGCAATTGGTTTTTTTCAATAAAATAAATTGGGATTTTCAAAGATACCCAATCTGTGCTGACCAAGACATTATCAGGGATTTTTATCAATTCTGCAGCAACTTGATAGTTTATCCAATAAACCCCCATTAAACCTATTAAAAGCGCAAATTGACCTAAAATAACAATCTTCAATAAAATCGCTTTGAGAATTTCCGGCAAATAACCCAAAAAAACAAGCACCCGGAATTTCGCCAGAGCCAAAGACAATAACAATGTCAAAATAAGAACAATAAAAATGATCAAAAAGATTTCAAAATTATTGTTTATCGCTTGAAAAAATGGATTAATAAAATCTTTAATCATAAATTCTCAGATGAACATTCCTTTAATTAACAATGAAGCCTGTCCTCTTTTAATGCTGGACTTCCATTTCCAAAACGTCTAAAAGTTTCGAGGCCTCTTCAACAATAGCCTCAGGCACTAATTGCAAGGTTTCCATGTCCCGCTTAAAAACATTTAATGCATTAATGGCTTTTTTAATGGATGCCTCATTTCTTTGTGCTCTTTCCTCATCAGGATCAATAACCTTCCGCTCCTTCATAATCGCTGTCAAATCCTTCCTTACGGCAGCGGCATCTTTCCCTTTCTCAAAAACGTCCTTTTTGATTTTTAAATAGTCATCCTTGAAAAGTTCTTTTTTCCCTTTAGCCATACGCAAAACATTAATGGACTCATAACCGGGAACATTGATCGGATCGCGACTTTCCGTAAATTCTTTCTTTAAGTATGCGGGCTCATCCTGCTCAAGGAATAAATAGGTTTTTAGCAACTTCAAACATTGCTGCTTCTTAATCCCGAGCTCACCTTCGACGTAATACTCAAATTTCTCAAATCCCCATGAATAATATAACTTATCGCGATAAACTGAATAAAGCGCCTGTCCAAGATTCACCCAAGATGTTTTAAAATCTTTTGCATATTCAAGGACCTTTTCCCGCAAAATATCATTCATGGCATCGGGCTTGGCCCCCAGATTATGACCCGAAATGGATCCCAAAGTGCTCATACAAAACCTTTCTGTTTTTTAATTTAATTTCCTATAAATCTTAACACAGCAATTCCTTTGGCGGAAGAACCCTTCCCCATCATTTCAAATACTTCTTCATTTCACCCCAGGTCTGACGCCCTACAACGCCATCAACGATCAAATCAAAATCTGCCTGAAAAGCCTTAATCGCCGTTATCGACTGCGCACCTATTTTTCCATCAATGGCTCCCTCATAATAGCCGGCATTCTTTAACGCGATCTGGACTTCTTTTTCACTTACCGGCACACGTATAGCCCCCTCATCGATAGAGACTCCTTCCAAATCTGCATTATCTATGGAGCCCTTTGAAACTTGACTCGTGGTTCTCCCTAAGTTCTGTTCTAACGTCGAAATTTGGTCGAGCTTTTGCTCCATAATGTCTAAAGAATTTTTTATGTCATTGATGTCATCATTGCTTTCTGCAATGCTCTTTTCAACGCGTTCTATCCGGACATAAACATTGTCATAAGTCCTTGGATTTTGTGTCGCAGAACAACCAACCAAGCATACTGAGATTAAGAACAAAATTACGAATCTCACAATTACCTCCTTTATTCCTAAATTTATTTTTTAATAAAATCATTTGTTTCTATTGCGACCATAATATTTTCAATAATCTTGTATTTGCTGCCAACGCAAA
>JAGYNW010000060.1 GCA_018399915.1 Candidatus Omnitrophota bacterium | reverse complement strand
AAAAGCAGGACTTTAACAACGGAATCAAATTCTTGTCCTGTCCATTGGGAGATCATCCGGGTCATTTGATGAATTGTCAGCCCGATATTCTCGGTTTCATAATTTGCGTTCAACACCATGATGGAATCTTTTAAGACATTTCCGACACGTTTATCCAATAATAGCGGTGCCGATGAGGTCACAAAGCTGGAGATCCCGGTTAATTTGATTTTTGCCTGCTCAATAGATTCTTGTACGCCCGGCACGTCAGCCTCCACTCGGCTTCCAAAGAAATCCACATCCGTAATAGGCAGCTGGCCAAAGGCCGGAGAATGAGAGATCTGATCCTGGTCATAGATGGTAACGTTATACAATCCATCCTCTGCTTGCCGGACCACTTTAAGTGTTAAGCCTTCATAATGGGTCGGAGTAGGACTGACATTGACCCCCATGGTCTCAAAATATTTCTTGTACGCTGCCAATACGCCGTAAGGATTCAATATCTGGTCTTCATAACCCTGATGCTGAAGGATCATGCCCTTCATCAAAAGATTTTTCATGCTTTGATGGACCAGATCAATCTTTCCGTTTCTTATGAATTGCGCATCAATGACCTCAGCCGCCTTAAGCCGTTCCTGTTTATATGCCGCCCACAGAGACTCCTCATGCTCGGCAACCTCGACTGTCGCAAAAACATCCTTAAGGACCGCCACAACACTGTTTCCATAATGTTCGGCTGTTTTACGGTCCTTTATGCGGAGGCTTTCGATCTTATCCATCCAGTCAGGGATCAAGCCGGAAACAGCCTTGGTCGGGTCGCCATCAGCGGTAACCCGTAATCCCCAATGCTGGAGAAAGGCTCCCTTAACCATAAGCGTTGACCCGCCGGAATCTTCCTGATTATGCAATGTCATGATGTTTGGCATCTTGCCAAAAACTTTTCCTTTGGCCTTCAATTGCGCCCAAATTTCTTCAAGAACAGTTAAGAGGGCCTTGCTGCTGCCGCCGCCTGCGATCACGACCGCCCAATTATTCTTATTAGCAAAAATATTCTGCCATTCTGTCTCAGGCTTTTGAAGCGCTTCCAGGTTAGACAAGATCCATTTATCATAAGCGGTCAGCTTAAGCACGCTTTCAACATCCCGGGCCTGGGCGAAGTATCCGTTAAAAATATCTGTTACAGACGATTCAACAATGGACTTCATCTTGGTTTCATAAATAACTTTTGAAATCTTACGAAGTGTTTCGAAAACAGTTTGCCTGATTTCAACATCCCGCGTTTCCTGAAGCAGGACTTCCAACGGATAAATGGCCTTTACCGATGCGTATCCGATCAATCCCAGGGCTTTGATGGCCAGCAATTGTTGGCCTGAATCATTTTGCGTAGCCATAAGGATAATGGCATCCAGGGCTGCCTGCTTGCGGGCCGTCTTATCCGCACGATAATGACTTATAATCTCCTCAACCGTGCTGCTTGCCCGGATCACATCTGCAAATGAATCCCGGCTGTATTCATATAAAACGCTTGCAACTGCCATACGCAAATTAGGAATCGGATTAGCCGCTAAGGCGCCGGTCATAAGCATTGTTTCAGATCTTGCGTCTCCTCTTTTGTCCTCTTTATTAAGCAGGGCCTCCAGGAAGCTTGCTATTTCGGCTTTTTCGCGCGGGTTCATCACCGGCATGATGCGGTCGCCCAAGACATAAATCATTTGCATCCGCACCCAGTAATAACCGGCGGCTTGGGTGAGATGGTCCCCAATAATCCGTCTGAAAAATGCAATAACCCGGCGAAGATCCTCTCGCGGACTTTTACCCGCGATACGGCCCAGGGCCTCAACAATAAGGATCATTGTTTCTGTTTCAGCCTGCACTTTTTGATGAGCCGCAACAATACGATTTTCTATTCGTTCCTTCTCCAGCCGGGCACTTTGTTCTTCTTTTGTTTCATAGCTTTGTGCCTTGAGCGATTGATACGCCTGTTTATGTTCCAGATAGCCGGTGTTTTTGTTAGCGGTTAAACTTTCATCAAGAAGAAGCATCAAGGCAGGGATTTCTTCTTTAGTTAAGTACCAGGTCTTTCCAGCGATAACAATCGACGATACGGACGGAACAACCATCCCAGCGCTTTCTTTGGTTTTCTTAAATGCAGCAACAGAATTGTATGCTTTGGCTACGATACGAAGCATATGCGTTGCTTTGAATAGGCGTTGGTATTGGTTCTCTCTGGCTATTTGGATAATCTCACGGATGGCAAAGGCCATTCCCTGTTCTTTCCCTCCGATTATGCCGGCGTGCAGCTCTGGATCCATTTGCGCGTGAAGTTTATCGGCAACCACTAATGACTTACTAAAGCCGGCTTTCACATATCCCGGATAATCATTCCCGTAGGGATTAACATTATCGCCGGCATAAACCATATCTAATCGCTCTGAATTTTCTTCTCTTCCGATCGCTAACGCATTCAATTTATAGGCCTGAACGTCTTCCAACCGTCCTGCTTTGCTGAAGACCTGCATATCCGCTGCCCCATTACCGACAATGATCAGGCCTTTTTGAACAATAGGGCTTCCTTCAATTAAACGATCGACCAGCCTTTCAATATTATTCCCGCTAATAACCGCAATCACGCCCCCGCCATCAATGAATGTCTCGATCATCTCTTTGGTCGGGCTCTCAGAAATACCCGCGATGCCTTTTTTATGCGGCGCAGGGGAGGAAAGAAGGGTTCCATCGGCATCCGCGGCCAACAGCGTTCGGGTTCTTCTGGCATTGATAAGTTGACCCGGCTGATATCCCATTTGATCCAACACATCATCAAATCGTCTTTCCAGGAAGGAAATAGCAAGCGCCTTATTCACGCCTGCCCTGTTAAATTCTATCGTAGCGCTTCCGGCTTCCACAATTTCCACATTATCATCTCTGAGGATTTCTCCTAATTTATGACGGATAAGGTTACGGTTGATAAAATATCCTCTAACCGCGATTTGAGAAGCGCTTCCATCCGCTTGCCTGTTTCTGATCTCAATGCGGATTGGTTCGCTTGTCGCATCCGGATTATCTGTTCCCTTGCGGACCAGTTCCTCATCACTCAACATGCGTGGGTCGTTGGCATAGGCTTTCGCGGTTTCCATCAGCCACGGATTCTTCTTAAACACCTTGGCGACTTCTGCATCTTGGTTTTCTCCTGCAGATGGTGCAACAGTTGCCAGGAATTCGAAGATCCCGCGGATCTCTTCAGAGGCGGCAAGCACGATACGATCCACTTGTTGTTTGGATAAATAGGTCGTGGGGTTGGCAACCATCGCGACATTTTCTTTAACAATAACCGGATTATCCGCATGTGTTTTGGCAGGATTCACCACCGCCCAGATCTCATGCGCGAGGGTGGTTGGGTTTGCAGATGCGGAAAGAATGATGTAGATAACATCGTTTTCAACATAATTCGCTTCACCGATGGTCCAGGCCGGCGGTGCGCGGACAACCTTGATATCTTCTGAGATCACGCGCAGCATAAATTTCATACCGTTAACGATCCCTAGCGCGATCAGGGCTCTTAACATCATGCCGGTCAGCGCGAGTTTTCCGACTTTGCTGAATTCTTTAATGCCGCCGTTCTCAGATACCGCCAGCGCGATCTCTTGTACACTGCGGCCTTCGGAGGAGGCGTCTTGAGGGGCTTTTTTTGATTTTGCGGTCAATCGCGCCCGTAATAATCTCATAGCGTAAGGATACTCTTTCCATCCTTTAACTGTTTCATTCTCTGCCAATGCATTTGTTTTTATGAGGCAATCAAAAGCTTTTTTGCTCTCTAATGCAAATTCTCTCGCTTTACGGCCATAAAATTTACCGTCCTTTCCGAAACGGATATTTTGAGAAGGATTTCCGTGATAAATAATCTCCTCCACTAACATTTGTGTTTTCTCGCCGTAAAGATAAATATAGTTAGCCAATAATTTATGTTGATTAAATTCTTCAGCTGACCCCCAGAAATAAATACTGGCTTTCGGATTGTACCGCGCGATAGCTTCTAAGAACTCGAAAGTCACCATGCGATGATGTGGATGATTGCTAAACGGATAGACCAAACAATAATAATCCACTGGATTGTTTTTAACAAATGCATAAATTATTTCTTTTTCTTCAAAAGAGGGCTCCGCAAAAATGCTTTCATAAGATTTGAACCCAATCGCGTTATTGCTCCTTACCGGCGTCATTAAAGGTAAGCTCAAACCTAATTGAACATATCGTTTATGTAATCCGAAGAGCCTGGCATTGGTTTTGCCTTCATCCGATCGTATTGCTCGCTTGACTTTTGATAAGTCTTCAGGAACCGTTACTCCTTTTGCCCTTAAATACTTTTCTGCATATTGATCTGTAATCCCCCAAATATCCGTTACCGCCGTTACGAATGTTGGCAGCATTTTCATGGATTTTTTCTTTAAGGCAACTATCTTCAGAATAAACGCCCCGGCATGAATAGCCATATCATCGGGATGCGTTTCTATAATCATTCCTTCTTTCTGTGAGTCAAATAACTCAAAATTATCTTCCGAAGCCTCAGTCACTACCGACAATTCTTCATTAAAAACGATTCGCATATCTTGTTCATTTATATTCAAACGATAATTTTCGATCATACCAGGCACTTGCGTGTTTCGTGAACGCATGTAATACATTAAGAGTCGTTGCACATTGAATGATTCGGTTCCCTCTGTAATGATTTTGTTAATCATTCCTACGAAAGCATCCTTAGATAAGGCGGCTTTTTCTAATTTCAACATTAATTCATTCGCGTTGAGTATTTTGTTATCCCATAAGAACTTCAATATTCTCAGCATAAAAAGGTTATTTTTATGAACAAAATAACGTGTTAAAGAATCTATAATTTGTTCTTTATCAGACAAGTTTGTATTCAAAGAAAGACCTTGATAGTGACTGATAAGTTCCCTGTATTCGTCAGAAATATATCCTGATAACAGCACTGCTTGTACGAAGAGCTCATCTGTCTCAAAAGCATATTTTATGGTTGGCCGCCCAATCATGACGGGTTCGATAACCACCCTTAATGTCATTAATTGAACTGGAAGATAATTTACCATTATTCTTAGGATTTCGTCTAGGCGCGCTTTTTGAATAGCAACCAATGCCATCCTTTCTCTTGGTTCGTATGTGAATCCATTCCCCCGGGTTAGGAGAACATTGATTTCAACTCCTTGGAAATCTTTTAATTCTGCCGGGAGATACGTGACCGTATCCGGTGACTTAAGCACATAAAAACTTTCTATGATCGCCCTGTTACGTCCAGAAGCGAACGATCGCGGCTTTGCAAAAAGTTTGGTATTTTGATACGCGGAATATTCAGGCCTTTCAACATCAGGGTTAAGGCCCGGATCATTAGCGTAAAGCCTGCCTTCTTCCGTTTCCATGCAAATTTCATTATCGAGATACCATGCGTAGCGAGCATCTGTATAGCTCAGAACATCAATTGGATTTTCCGCGTGTGTTTTGGTTGGATTGACAACCGCCCAAATTTCATGCGCGAGGGTGGTTGGATTTGCAGACACCGATAAGATGATGTAGATAACATCATTTTCAACATAATTCGCTTCGCCGATATTCCAGGCCGGCGGTGCGCGCACCAGCTTTATTGTTCCTTCCGTTAATCCTTGGAAGAATTTTGCTGTGTTTGTAATCTTTAATCCACGCACTGCGTTTATTCCGATTTCTTTAGCTTCCGTTAATCCCACTTCTTCCATCGCGTTGATTCCACCTATTTGTTTTACTGTAAGGGCAATTTTTTCCGTGCTATGATTTTCTGATGAGGCATCTCTCGGAGTCATATCATCCTTTGATCTTTCTTCGTCCATCCACCCCTTAGAAGCCTGAATAGGACTTGTCTTTTGCGTATAAACGTCTAAGACGGCCTTCTTAATTTCCCTATTTTCCTCTAAAAGTTTTCGGCTTTCTTCGCAAGCGCCTGCTTCTTCCTTTCCTAAATATCCATGCAAAATAAAATCATGATGTGCAATAAATTGTGCATATTCTAAAGAGACCCTATTTGTTAAAAGAACGGGATGAATAAAAATAGTAAACGTTTTTGAATTAAAAGACATTGTTGGCATGTGATCATTTGGTGCAGGCACTTCATTTGTAATAACAATATTTATTTCTAACGGTGGGCCATCAATATAGTGAGAAACAAAACCAATGATCTGTTTAAGTCTTGTTTGATATGCATCATTAAATTTGGACAATTTAAGTACATTTATATCAAAATCATCTAATCCTTTGATTATAACTTTGCCTAAGTCTACTGCCTTAAAGGCTCCCATTACTTGATTTCCATATACTATTCTGTCGGGTGCCATAAAGCAAACCGAATCTCCAAGAGTTTTAAACTCTTCATTCATAAATTTCTTTTGAAGAGCTGCAACCTTTCTTTCTATTTGTTCCTTTGCTGCAGTACTATTTTGTGCTTTTTCAATAATTCCAAATGCTTTATTATACTCATACAACATACATACGGGAGGGCAATATGTGTTCATCCCCTCTGAATTTACCCTATTAATGACTTTTGCCCTTCTTTCACCTCGCCAAATTTCAAACAATGATTCTTCTCTTAAAGACCCATAAGAAGTCTTTGGGTCAAGCGCCAATTCGACACAATGATATACTTCTCCTTTCGGTCCAACAAAAATAACCCAAGGGCATGCTAAACACTTTTCATATGGTCTGCTTAAATCACTAACCCCTTCCATTCTTGCTTCTGGTATCCACACAGCAACAGCTGGCGTTTGTGTCATATATGGAAGCACATAATTTCTAAGCTCTAATAACGCTTCGCTCACCATTTCCTTAGGGAATTGCTTTCCTCCATATATAAAATCTTCATACGCTTGTGCATATTTTTTCAAATCTTTTCTATTTTTTACATATGCGACTGATTGTCTTGTAAATTCCGTATGCTGTGTTCCCCGTTCATACCTTACTGTTGGACGATATGAAATATAATTAATCATATGAGGATATTTATTCGCAATGGCTTTAATCTGTTTTGCGATAATCATTAAATCTTTTAAATTTAATGGTGTTATGATGACCCCAACCCCAAAAATGATATCCCTGGACAATTCTTGTTTACGCTTTGCAAAATATTCAATATTTTTTAATGATACTTTCATCCCATTATGGGGAGAACCATGAAACAATCTATAGGTTTCAGGCGTTCCTGCATTATAACTAACTCTCAAAAATGTTAATCCAATGGTTAACAATTTATCTGTTACCTGTTGATCTAATAAATAGCCATCGGTAAATAGCGCTACTTTTAATCCTTTGGATTTAGCATACGCGATAGCATCTATAGTATTTTCATTAAACAATGGCTCTCCACCTCCAGTAAATGTTATTGATTTAACGCCGGCGTCTAAAAGCCTATCAATATAAAGCGTCAATTCATTTTTTGTCGCGAAGAAATCCTCTTTCTTTGCTTTTCCTTGTAGAATTAATTCTCGAATTTCATCTTTCGATTTTCCATAGCTACATGTGGGGCAACTATATTGACAAATAGATGTTGGGGCTAACTGAACATTAACCGGTGTAACTTCGTAAAATCTTCCTTGCATAACCAAATCTATTTGTTCTTTATGCGCGAGCCATTTACCTGTTGACATATTTCCATAACTTTTTGAATTGGTTGAAATTTCTTCAACTTCTGAGAAATCTTGAACATTGATATTATGCCTTCTTTCATCCTTCTTTATATTTTGAACAAGAAATTCTTTCAACCAAGCTTCCGGGTTCAAATCATTAGATGGAGAAAATTCAGATTTTTTATTCGATAAAAGAATAGCCACTAATGACTTTTGAATTTCATCATTTTCTATAATTCTCTTTCTTAAACTTTCATGGACAACTTCATCAGACTCCTGTGGATGAACCATATGATCAATTTCATCTGACAATATAATGTTTAAGAATTTTTGTCCGTTTGCGTCAGTTGTATCAACTAAGGCTCTTTCAGATAAGTAAATAATATCACCCTTAACATATGCGATTGGTCCTGCGTTTCCGTGAAGGATAAGACTTAAAGTCTTTTCTGTGGCTTCACCCATCCAGGCAGCCATATCCACCATTTGATGCATGAATCCGAATTCCAATGCTTTTTCAATCGCAGTGGCTTGTTCTTCAGGCAAATCGACTGACGTGACAGTTAATCCCTCTCCACTATAATTAACCGAGATGGTTGCGCGTGTTTCTGTGACTCCTTCAATAGCGGATACATTGATGGGGAATGTTTGTTTTGGCTCGACAATCACCTGGCCATTTCCATAAGGAAGATCCGCCCACACAAGACTTCCTGTTTGAGGACCATCAAAGTGGATTGTATATGCGAATGATTTGGTAACATTATTAATACGCAATTCATAAATCGCTTTACCTTCTTCTGTTGCGACATATGTCATTGGCGTTCTGTAATCTTTCCATTCACCATCCATATTTGAATGAAGGATCACTTCACGATTTTCTGCTCTAAAATCGGTATGTGTAACCGCGCGTAAAACAATAGATTCTCCTTCGGACACAACATTTTTCGTTTCAGCCATATACCCACCGTAAACAAGGTTTCCGTTTTGGTTATAAAGAGGAAGGTCAAAGGCGTATCCGGCGACTAATAATTCTTCCCATGTAGAAAGAAATTTTTCTGTGGCATTAACAACCATACCTCTGAATCTTTCAGGATTGCTTCCTCTCAATTCGTCTTCTTTAGTAGAAATAGGGCGCTGTCCCCTTTTCTTAGTAATTTCATCAATTAAAGTTAATGCTGTCGAAGATAAATCTGCTCTTAACATCTCAACCGTAACAGGCTGATTCCTAGGAACGCCTTTCCAGATTCCAGCCATTTGTTTGATTATCTCTACGCGGACATCTGCGCCATAAGCACTCAACCCTTGCTGAACAGCAATCCAAACATCATCTGAAATAGCCTTAATTCCTTCAGTCAAAGAAGGTGTAATATCACCTTTCTGCGCATAAACCACATTACGCATAAACTCTTTGTAGATATCGGTGGGAACATCTTGTGATGTGAAAATGCCTGCCTGATGAGTATGAGCAATGCCCTCAACCCTACCAGCATAAATATCTGACGCAAAGGCTTTATTATATGTCGCATACGTGCGAGCCATCTGCATCGGAGTATGAATATAAATAAATCGATAACGCTCGGCTTTCTTGAATCCGCCTTCCTCTTTGATCAGTTTTCTAAATAATTTGAAATTATCTTTTGTATTCGTTGCACCATTTTCTAAAAGAACATTCTTGTTCAATTCTAACTTACCAACCATCTGCTCTTTTTTTGCAATTTGCTGCATCACCTGCCATGTGATATGAGCCTCGCTGTTGCGGACAATAGTCTTTTGGGCCTCTTTCTTCTCTGCATCCGTCTCTGCATTTACCAAAACATCTTCGATTTCTCTTTGAAGATTTTCTGTTTCTTGAATTGTTGAAATTGTTCGGCCTGCGGATATTTCAACCTCATATCCTTCCTTAATAGCCGCTTTAATAAGCGGCATGGTGGAACGCCCGAATCCTCCGCTGATAATAACGCGCTGAACAATCTTTTCATCCATCAACCGAATCGTTTCGCGGATTGTATTTAAATCATGATTTCCAGCTATCAAGATATCTTTTACCCTTAACTGTTTTAAATTTGCGTCAGACTTACGATCAGCCTCCCGTGTTAAGAATATTTTAATCGCATTTTCCGCATGTGCTTTGGTTGGATTAACAACCGCCCAGATCTCATGCGCGAGGGTGGTCGGGTTTGCCGATGCGGATAGAATGATGTAGATAACATCG
>JAGYNW010000006.1 GCA_018399915.1 Candidatus Omnitrophota bacterium | reverse complement strand
CGCGCAGCAACCGACACCGTTAAGGAAAAAGAGGCCCTTATCGCGGAAGTGACACGTCAACGTGAACAAAGCCTGCAAGAATTAAAATCCACACAAGAAAGCAAAGAAGCGTTAGCCGCTAAGGTGAAAGAATTGGAAACAAAGCTTGATAATACGATTGCACAATTTTCTGATAAGATCACGGCTACAAGAAGTTCTATGGGCGTACAATTGCGCGATCTTGAGAACGAGTTAAATAAAGCCACTGCAATCATCGCGGCAAAAGATAAGAAAATTGATTCGATTGAAAATGAAAAAGCGCAAACAGAACAAGCGCTCAATAAACTGACAGAAAAGAGACAAACCCTTGAAAGCACCATTAACGATTTGCGCGATGAACTAAAGTCTGCTGCCGCGCAACTTCCACGCAAATTAAAGGAACTCCGGCAATCACATGAGGAAAAGATGGAGACCCTTAATAAAACCATGGCAGAAACAGCGAAAGAATTATCACAAAAAAATTCTTTTATCAGTCAATTACAAAAGAAGGCATCTTCTTTAGAGGAAAATTTAGCACAAATTCAAAAGCAAAAAGAATCTTTTCAGCAGGAGGCCCGAAAGTTGGAGTCTGAACTCAAAGACGCACAAAATGCCTTACCGGAAAAGATAGCGAAATCCCAAATGCCACTCAAGAATGAAATCGAGACCTTGATCAGAGGCAGTCGTCAGAAAGAGCAGCAGATTGAAGAGGCACGCTCCCTAGTCGCCCAATACGAACAAAAACTTGCATCCCAATTAAATGAGATAAATACCTTGAGCGCGCAAAAAAAGGCATTGGAAACACAATTTGCCGAGCTTCAATCGCAATTTAAAAGTCTTCGAGACGATATTCCTAATCAAATTCAAGAAGCCAAAAATCCATTGTTCGAGCAGATAGATAAATTAAAAACCTCTTTGTCTGATTTGCAAAAAGACATCAGCCTAAAAGAAGACCGCATAGCGTCCATTTCTAAAGAAAATGAGGCGGGCCTAAAAGAGATTCAGGTATTGCGGGCTGCCAAAACGGCTTTGGAATCCGAACTTTCCGAGATGACAAAACGCCGGCAGTTAAAAGACCAACAGATGGATGAAGCCATTGCAGTATTGCAAAAACAACATGAAGAAACAGTCCGTTCTGTCAGTAAAGAATTGCAAGAAGCCCGCAGAAATATCGCTGACAAGGAAAAAATAATTGCTTCTCTGAAAAAAATAAGGGTTGAAAAGAATGACAAAATCGCAGGGATTATTCAAGACAAAACAGCACTTGAAACACAGGTGAAAAATCTTCAAAATGAATTGCAGGATATCCGTTCGGCAATGCCAGGTGTCATTGCAGCAGCAAAGAATCCATTAGAAGAAAAAATCAAGAACCTCTCTCAATCGTTAACGGAAAAAGTGCGACTTTTCAATGAAAAAGAATCGTTGATCAGCAATTTGAATTCTGACCTCATGAAACGGTCAGAAGAATTAACCAGCCAGATCCAGATCAGAGAAGCCCTGAATAAAAAGATTGAGGCCTTACAAAACAAGCTTCAGGAAAAGAACCGCGAAAGACCTCTTTTAATTGAAAAGGCCACCGCTCCTTTTAAATCAACCATTAAAGACTTGAATGACAAATTGTCGGACAAAGACAATTTGATTCAAGCCTTAACGCAAAAAAACACAACCTTTGAAAAACACGTCAATGAAGGACAAAGACAATTAGCGAATTTGCAGGATGTTTTGCAAACCAATGAAGAAGCGGTTAAGGAACAAGCCAAAATCAATACAGCTTTAAAGAGTAATAATACGCTCCTTTCCAAAAAGATCTCGGATTTGGAGAAGGCTAATCGTGATCTACGCGGGCAGTTGGAAGACGCAAAAAAAGAAACCCAACAATTATCCGCATCAGTGCCTCTTAAGATAGCAGAAAACACAAAGCCGCTTAAAGACGAGATCGATCTGTTAAGCAAAAAATTTACTGATTCTGAGAATTTAGTAAAACAAAAAAATGCAATGATCCAGTCATTGGAAGAATTGACAGATTCGCTTAAAGATAAACTTGACGATGCCCAAAGCACAACTGTAAAACTGCAGACCAGGCTGGACAATCAGAAAGCCCTTTTTGAGGAAAATGAAAAAAAACTGAATAATAAGATTCTTTCTTTAGAGGAAACCTTAGTCGAAAATCAATCAGACCTGCGAAAAAAAGAGGAACAACTTGATTCAATCCGGTCGGAGAAACAAAAACTCCAGAAAGAGATGGCTCAAAAAGCCAAAGTGCGGGAATCTCTGGATAAAGCCTTGGCGGATATGCGGGATAAGCTTAAATCGCAAATACAGATATCTCAATCTAAATTAATCGCCACAAAAGAACCTTTGGAAGAAAACATCAATGAATTAAATTCTCAAGTAAGGGGATACCGCTTGACGATAGCCAATAAGGATAAACAAATTGAGGAGATGCAGTCCAATCTTAATGAAGTTAAAAGCTTCCTGGTCACGCGTGTCAATGAAGCGGAATCATTGACCAGAGAGGTGGCAACCCTCAAAAAGTCTTTGCAGGAGACCAAAGATTCAATCCCGCAAAAGATCAGGGAAGTGGAATTGCCATTAAAAACCAGCATCAAGTTTTTGGAAAAAAGACTTTTAGAAAGTGATCAGTCCCTGGAAGTCCATCAGCAGGAAAATCAACAATTGCATCAGAAAATCACGCAAATGGACCAGGAAATCAAAACCTTGAACAAAAAGTTAGACGATGCAGATTCACTTGTTTTGCGTAAGGATGAAAGAATCAAGGAATATGAGGCCCGGATCCAGACTCTGGAAGCCAAGAATCAAGAATTGCTTAAACAACTTGACCAAGCGGTTTCCTCGCAAGATAGTTTGAAGCAACAAATGAAAGAACTTAAGGAAAGTTTTGCTGCGGAAAAAGACCAATGGACGCAACAGAAATCTCGGGAAATAGCCGCGATCTCTCAAAAGTTAACCACGACTGTAAAGCAGCTTGAAGAAAGCCGTTCATCTGTGCCTGGGATTATTGAAGAAACACGTCTGCCCTTGGAGGCAAAAGTTGCGGAATTGCAGGCTCAAAACACCCAATTAAATGAATTGATACCTATCAAGATTGAACAGGCCAAACGCGTATTGATCACCCAAATAGATAAACTGAAGCAGGATCTTGAGTCCAAAACCGCGAATTTGACGGAACAGGAAAAAAGGACAAAAAATCTCGTTCAGGATTTGAAGGTAACAAACCGTCAATGGGAAGAGGCGCAACAGGCTAAGCAGACCCTGGAAAAAGACCTGACGTCTTTGCAGGCGCAACATACGCAACTGCAAAATAAAGTTCCCTTGATCATTGAAGAAACCAAAACCCCTCTGCTTTCTGAGATTGAGGGTTTGAACCAAGAGTTAACATCGATTAAGAAATCTATTCCAGAGATCATTGCCAGCAATAAAAAACCATTGCAGAATCAGGTCGCTTTATTGACGGAGCAACTTAAAGAAAGACAGGTTGAGATCAAAGCTCTTCAAACTGCTAATAAAGATCTTGAACAACAACTCCAGGCCCTGCAAAAGTCCATTAGTACAAAAGATGAAAAGATTGGCATCTTGCAGACAGATTTGAGCCGTACACAGGCGCAGATTCCGGACACAATTGCCAAAGCCAAGGCGCCGCTTTTAAAAAAGATTGATGATTTTATTGATCAGATCAAATCGAGAGATCAAAAAACGGATCTTTTGACGCAAGCGCAAAACGCCCTAGAAGCAGAAAAACAGGATTTTGAAAAACGCAATAAAGAGTTGTCTGACAACAATGCAGATCTCTCAACAAAAGTCTCAGCGCTGCAAGAGAAAGTTAATGTGGCCCAGGCCCAAATTCCCCAAGCAGTTCAAAAAGCCAAAGCTCCCTTGGAGAAGGAGATCGACCAGCTCAGAACCCAATTGGATGAAATGAAAAAGTCTATTCCTCAAATCATTTCTGAAAATAAAAAACCTTTGGAAAATCAGATCGCTCTTTTAAAAAGCGATCTGAAAGATCAGCAACAATCTTATGAAGGCTTAAAAGAGCAAAAAAATTCATTGGAACAAAAATTATCCGAAGCCTCACGTGAAATTGAGCAAAAGGGTAAACAAATCGATCAGCTTCAAGAGCAATTGACCGCAACAAAATCAGGGATCCCGGATATAATTGAGAAAGCAAAAACACCCTTAAATGCTTTGATCACAAATCTGAAAGAAGAAATTTTAGAACTGAAAAAGATTTTACCGCTTCAGGTAGCTGAAGCCAGAGAACCTTTACAAGCGCAAATTGAAGATCTCTCTGCAAAATTACAAGCAAAACAAGATAACTTCAATGATTTATCCGAAAAGACAGATCAGTTTGCAGGACAAATTAACAAATTGACCACTCAACGGGACGCTTTTAATAAAGAAAATCAACGATTGACGCAGGATATAACCGACCTGACGCAAAAATTAGAAGAAGCGCGGGCTGAGCTGCCTGAGGCTGTTCAAAAAGTTCAGGAGCCTTTGCAAAAAGAGATCCGCCAACTTACCCAGCGCTTAAAATCGCAGGAAGACCGGTTGGCAACATTGTCTGAAGAAAAGAAAAATCTGATAAAAGAAAGCGCAACGGTTCAAAAGCAACTTCAAGAGGCTGAAAAGGCGAAAGGGAGTTTTGTCGCCAAAATAAATTCATTGCAGGAGGATCTCGGAAAAACTCAAGCCCGTCTTCCACAAACTATAGAAAAAGTTAAAGCTCCGCTGGTTAAAACGATCGAGGATCTGAATGCTAAAATAAATGAACTGCAAGCGGCCATACCGCTTAAAGTGAGTCAAGCGGAACAACCCTTGCAAAATAAGATTGCAAAGCTTTCCGCCCAGCTTAATGATAAAGAAAAAGAAATCAAAGCGGTTACTGATATTCAAAGAAAAGCTGAGAAGGCAAAAGCTGCATTAAACGTGCGTTTATCGGACATGGAACAGCAGAATCAATCTTTAAATAAGACTGTTAGTGAGTTAAAGGAAAAACAAGAGAACGATAAGTCCAGAATTTCTCAATTATCCCAAGAAAAAAAGATTATCTCAGACGATAAAAAAGATCTTGATCAAAAGGTCAGTGCGCTGGGTCAAGAAAAAGAGCAATTGATGCAGACGGTTAAAGAACTGAAAGATCAAATACAAGCCGTAAGAACGCAAGTTCCCGAAATGGTTGCCACAGCAAAACAGCCTTTGCAAGCTAAGATTAAGACTTTGATGGCTGAGATTGAACAACTGCAGGGAATGATCCCGGTTAAAGTGGAACAGGCGCAACGGCCATTAAATCAAATGATTGAACAACTGAAAGAAAATATTGACGAAAAAGAACAATCATTAAATGAATCGCAAAGACGTATTCAATCTTTGACAGAAGAAAAGCAGAAACTCGCGCAAGCCATTGAGAAGCATGAATCCCAGATCAATACACTGAAATCTTCTGTGCCCCAACAAATCCAGGAGGCCAAAGAACCATTGCAAGAGAAAATTCGATCTTTAAGCAAAGTGCTCTCAGAAAAGGACTCTCTTTTGAGTTCCCTTAGAACGGAATTCACTCAATCACAAAAAAACATGGATAGACTAACATCACAAAATCAGCAATTGCAAGACAAAAATATGCAGATAAGTGGACTTTATTCAGAGCTTCTGGAGCTCAAAGAATCCCTGGAAAAAGATAATCAGCAACAACTGACCCAATTAACAGAACAAATACAGTCATTAAATAATGGAAAAAACACGCAAGATAATGTTATTTCGCAATTGAATAAATCCATTACAGAACTGAAGACAGAAAATTCACAATTGCGCGATAGATTAACACAAACGCTCACGGAGTATAAAAAACTCGAAGCTTCCAATTTAAAAATTACTGAAAACCTGGATAAAGTTGTGCGTCAATCCAAGGCAACCATCAATGATATGGAAAAAACGTATGAAAACCATATCACATCGTTGGAGACGGATCTGTCAGCAAAAGTCACGCTTGTCAGCAATCAAAACAGCGAGATGGAACAGCTTAAAAAGCGAATGGAAGAACTTAGCGCAAGGGTGCAAACATTAAGAGAGCAAAAGGATTCTTTAGAAAAAACCATTGCCTCCATTCCCAAACAGATTGATAAAATTCAGGATCCGCTCCTTAAACAAATCCATGTACTGAAAGGCGAGTTAACCACGCTAGGCGCAAACAAAGAAGATGTCGCTAAGAATTATGCGGCAAGAACAGAATTATTATCTGACCAGATCACTCAACTCAATGATCAGATTAACCAACTTCAAAAAGAGAAGAAAGATTTGGCCGCCTCTGTCCAGGCGCCTTTACAAAAAGAAATCCGAACGTTGAAGAAAGAAAATTCTAGCTTGGAAGAAACACTTAAATCATATAAAATACAATTGCAACAGCAGGCCGCGGATATGAAGGCCCAGTCAAAATTATACGATGAAGCCTTGAAAGAACGCGGATATATCTACAATCAATTGAAGAGCGCAAAAGAGCAAAATCAATCCCTTGAAAAAGATATCCGTAGACTCAAAGACACCTTAAGCCAGAAAGCACAAAACACGGATGTTTTCGATGAGATCAGAGATAAAAACAAATCCATTGAGAACCTGCTTAAAGAGCTAAGCACTCTTAATCAAGAGATATCTGAACTCAAAAAGAGTCGCAAAGATGATGCTGATACAATCACACAATTGCGTTCCCAGATTGCCGCGGTTACTGATACAAAAGATCCTTTGATTACGGAGATTGCAGAACTAAAAAAAGAACTCAAGGCCATTACTAGGGATTTCAAACAAAAAGACCAATTGACTCAAAAGCTCGAGAAGAAACGCGCAGAGATCCAAGAAAGGCTGGACAGGGTATCCCAGCAGAATCAGTCGCTTAAAGACACCGTAAAGAGTCTTGAGAGCCAATTTGTTGAAACCCGAGAAGAATATAGCCAAAAATTGAATATGGAACAACAGCGGATCAAAAGTCTTCAAAAACAATTAGAACAGAAACATGCGAATTTTGACGATATTCATGGAGAAATCGATGAGGCACTTGAACTGATTGAAACGATATCAAAATAAAGAAGAGAATTATGATCAATTTTGCAACACAAAAAAATCCCAATAAGCAGGCGATGATCGTTTTATTGCCGGAAAATTCTTTGAAACGGAACACAAACATTCATCAAAAAATCCTTCAGCATATTATCATGGCTAAAAGGTTTTCTGCAAAATCAGGAGAAATATTTCCCGTGCTGGAAGGTAAAAAATTGTTCCTTTTTGCCGGCCTTGGTAAATCCAATAAAATTACAGCTACACAATTACGGTTGATTGTCAAAAAAGCACTGGAATCTGATTATTTGAAAGGCCTTAAAACAATAGAGATTATGCCCCCGGATCATAAGGAAAAAACCATTATCGCGATTATCGAAGGGGCAAAACTGGGGACTTATCGGTGGGATAAATACATCACTTCCGATTCATCTCAGACTAAGGGCGACAGGGAAATAACGGTTATCAGTAAAGAGAAAAGGGGGTACGTACAGGCCTCTCACATTTGTGACGGCGTCAACTTTGCCCGTGATTTGGTTAATGATAATGCCGATTATGTGACCTCAGAACTTTTTGAAACCCTAGTCAGCGAAATTGTTCAGAAACATCCTGAAACACGCATGGAAATTCTAGGCCGCCAGGAGCTAGTTAGCAAAGGATTAAATTTGCATCTGGCTGTAAATCAAGGGAGCCGAAAAGAACCAAAATTAATCATTATTAAGTATACAGGTAATACCCGATCTCGAAAATATACCGCTATAATTGGGAAAGGCATTACCTTTGATTCTGGTGGGCTGAACCTTAAGCCGAGCGGATATATTGAATCAATGCGCCAGGATATGGGCGGTGCTGCTGCGGTATTGGGTGTTCTGAAAAATGTTTGCCGTTTAAATCTGAAGAAAAATGTTATTTTCGCTTTAGGAATTGCGGAAAATGCCATTGGATCCGGTGCCTATAAACCGGGAGAGGTACTTACTAGTTATTCAAAGAAGACGGTTGAGATCGCTAACACAGATGCTGAAGGACGGCTGGTCTTAGCAGACGCGATTGCCTATGTAGAGAAAAATTACAAGCCTGAACGGATTATTGATATCGCCACATTGACAGGCGCGTGTGTCGTAGCTTTAGGTTATGATTATACAGGATTGGTTTCTACGGACGATCAGACCGCCCAAGACCTTCTCGCCTGTGCGGAAAAAACAGATGATCGCACCTGGCGGTTACCTTGCTATGCGGAACTCAAAGACGCGTTAAAGTCCAAAATCGCGGATATTAAAAATCTTGGATTACCCAAAGGAGCGGCTGGCACGTTGACGGCGGCGGAATTCTTGCGCCAGTTTGCCAACAAAACAAAATGGGCGCATTTGGATATCGCCGGCACGGGATTTGTGGACGCTGGACAACGACTTTATTTTGGGGCCGGAGCCACAGGAGCGGGAGTGAGACTTTTGACCTGTTATATTAAAGATTGCCTATAAAATCCATTAACCTAAGAGTACATTTACTATGAAAAAATTGCCTTTAACCTTAATCCAGATCATTTCCATCATTATCTTTGCTTTCGGTTTGTTTCTCCATCTCGAACAACCTCTGTTATCCGCCCCTTCCAATAAAATCCTTACCATCCAGCTGGATGACAATACCATTAATCCTATTACATCCGAATATATTGCCCAAGCTATTGATAAAGCGACAGATGAAAACTACAGCCTTTTAGTTATTCAGATGGATACGCCAGGGGGCCTGCTGTCTTCAACCCGCACAATAGTTAAAAAAATTCTAGTCGCGGAAATCCCTGTGGTTATATATATCTCGCCCAGCGGCTCCAGGGCTGGTTCTGCCGGTGTGTTTATTACTTATGCCAGCCATATTGCGGTCATGGCACCGTCAACAAATATCGGGGCAGCCCATCCGGTTAATATCGGTGGAGTGAAAGATCCCAAACGTCAAAATGATTGGGAATCCGTTAAAGAATTGTTATCAGATTTTAAGGAAAAGACAGAAAAATCACAGAAGGAATCCCCTGAAGGCGAACAGGAAGAGGCCGGGAAAATGAATCCTGAAGAAACCCAGGAAGGAATCTCGCCTGATACCAATCCGTTGAACACCAAGATCTTGCAGGATACGGTTGCCTTTATCAAGACGTTAGCCAAAACACGTGACCGCAATGTTGAATGGGCTATCGAAAGTGTTGTCCAGAGTAAATCGATTACAAATGATGAGGCCTTGGAAAAAGGTGTCATTGATTATGTTGCCAGGGACATGAACGAACTTTTACAAAAAATCAATGGTCATCAGGTGGTACTTATCGGTAAGACTGTCACGATCGATACTACGGATGCTATGATTGAGAAAATGGAAATGGATTCGCGCCAACGATTTTTTAATATTTTGGCTGATCCTAATATCGCATATATTTTAATGATCCTGGGATTTTATGGACTGCTTTTTGAAGTTACGCATCCGGGCTTTGGCATCCCTGGGGTCCTTGGCATCATTTTCCTGATCCTGGCTTTTTATAGCATGCAGACTTTGCCGACAAATTATGCAGGATTAGCCCTGATCATTTTGGGTTTGACCTTTCTGATCGCTGAGGCTTATGTGCCTGGTTTCGGGATTTTTTCTTTTGCGGGATTAGTCTGTCTTGTTTTAGGCTCCATGATGCTTTTTAAATCTGTTGACCCGATTATGAAAGTATCTCGATCGCTGATTATTTCTTTTTCTCTGGCAACAACACTGATAACGTTGTTGTTATTACAGATGTCGATTAAATCCTTTAAAGCCAAAGTGATCAGCGGATCTCAGGGGCTGGTGGGTAGTATCGCGGAAACAAAATCGGATTTCACAGAACAGGGTAAAGGCAAAGTTTTTATTCATGGTGAACTTTGGGATGCCCAATCCACATTCAAAATCAAAAAAGGAGAGGAAGTGCTTGTCAAAGAAGTGAACGGTCTTAAACTAATTATTGAACCGCTTACGAAAAAGGAGGATGTCTAATGCCCACATTTTTTATTTTTATCCTGATTCTATTTATTGTCGCCTTCAACTGGATTAAAATTCCCAAAGAGTATGAACGTTTGGTCGTATTTCGTTTAGGCCGTATCGTGGGAGATCCTAGAGGCCCGGGATTGACAATCATTGCCTGGCCTTTGGAACAAGCCGTGAAAGTCAGCACCCGCGTTGTAACCTTAGATGTTCCGCCACAAGATATTATTACCAAAGATAATATTACTGCCAAGGTTAATGCGGTAGCCTACTTTCGCGTGTTAGATCCCATACGATGTGTTGTTGAAGTTGAGAATTTTCAATACGCGACATCGCAAATGGCGCAAACAACTTTGCGAAGCGTTCTGGGTGAAATGGAACTGGATGAATTGTTATCGCAACGTGAGAAGATCAATGAAAAGCTTCAAAACATTCTTGACAAACAAACCGATCCCTGGGGCATCAAGGTTTCCAACGTTGAGGTCAAACATGTGGACATTTCAGAGGATCTGCGCCGCGCAATGGCTCGCCAAGCAGAAGCGGAACGCGAACGTCGCGCCAAGATCATTGCGGCTGAAGGAGAATTTCAAGCTGCCGAAAAGATCTGTCAAGCCGCTGAGATGATGGAAAAAAGTCCGATGTCACTTCAATTGCGTTATTTGCAGACACTGGTTGAGATCGGAGGAGAGAACAATACAACGACATTATTCCCGATTCCGATTGATATTCTGAAAACATTTGCAGGATTTAAGAAAGACTCCTAATGAGATATCGCGATGAAAAGGATAGTCTGGGCACAGTCCGGGTTCCGCAACATATGTATTACGGAGCCCAGACAGCCCGGTCGTTAGAAAATTTTAAAATAGGCACAGAGATATTTTCTTACGATTTTATTAAAGCCTTTTGTCTGGTCAAAAAGACCGCTGCCCTTGTCAACGCGGAACTGGGCCTGCTTTCTAAAGAAAAATGCGCTTTAATCGTGAAAGCGGCCGAACATGTCAGTAGCGATAAGTTTTATGGACATTTTCCACTTTCCATATGGCAAACCGGAAGCGGCACACAGACAAACATGAATGTTAATGAGGTTATTTCTAACCGTGCCAATGAGATTGCCGGATTTGCACTCGGCACCAAAGATCCTATCCATCCTAATGACGATGTAAATCTTTCACAATCGTCTAATGATACATTTCCCACAGTGATGCATTTAGTGGCATTGCAACAAATTCATATGCGCTTGTTGCCTTCACTGGAGAAATTATACTCTTTGTTCAAAGAGAAGTCCCGGGCATTCAAAGACATTATCAAGATTGGAAGAACCCATTTGATGGATGCCACACCGTTGACCCTCGGCCAAGAGTTTTCCGGATATGCCACTCAGATAAAAAAATCCTGTGAACGGGTTGAAAAAGTATTGCCTGCTTTGCATGAGATCGCTCAGGGCGCGACAGCCGTGGGAACCGGATTGAACTCTCATCCCCAATTTGCCAAAAAATTTGCTGACCGTTTAAGTCAGGTAACTGGATTCCCGTTTGTGACGGCCCAAAACAAATTCGAGGCTTTAGCCGCGCATGATACGTTTGTTGAACTCAGTGGACAGTTAAAAACCATTGCGGTCTCCCTAATGAAAATTGCCAATGATATACGTTGGCTGGCTTCAGGTCCGCGTTGCGGGATTTCTGAGATTAAGTTACCAGCCAATGAGCCAGGCAGTTCGATTATGCCCGGAAAGGTTAACCCCACCCAATGTGAAGCCCTGACCATGATCTGTGCGCAGGTAATGGGTAATGACACAACCATAGCTGTCGCAGGTGCCGGAGGAAATTTCGAACTTAACGTTTACAAACCGGTCATTATTCATAATATATTGCAATCGATAGGCTTATTGGCTGATGGTTGCGGGAGTTTTGCAGACAAGTGTGTGGCCGGCATTGAGGCCGACAAAGAAAGTATCGACCAAAATCTGAACAATTCGTTAATGCTAGTGACCGCATTGAACAAACACCTTGGGTATGATAAGGCCGCAAAGATCGCGCGCAAAGCTTACACCGATAAGATAACATTGTGTGAGGCAGCGGTTTCACTGGGATTGCTTTCCCAAAAAAAGTTTGAACAGATGGTGGACCCACGTAAGATGATCCGGCCTGAGGCCTGATAATCCGTATTCCGACACAGTATTGCGGGAAAAACTTTTGACTTAATACTTGACGAATAAATGTGTTACATATATTCTTAAATAATAATTAATGTATTTAAAATTTTTTATCATATGAGGGAATAATGGTCAAGAAAACTGGTAAAGAAAGAAGAAATTGGATCAGAGCTAAACATGTGTTGAGTATTCAATACAGGATATCCAAATGCAAACGAAAAAATTTTGATCCAACCTGGGGCCTTTCAACCACCCAAGACATGAGTTACGGAGGATTGTCATTTTTAACAGAGCGCGATATCAGGGTCGGTGATATTTTAGAGCTTCGGGTCGTAATGTCAGGCATCCTGGATATTTTTTCCGGTTTTACTAAAGCCGTTCGTGTCATGAAAAAGAAAAAGGGGGCCTATGCACTTGTCGCTGTTAAATATCTGGATATCCCAAAAAAAAAGACCTCATCCAAGAAATCAGAAACGAAAAAACCTCCTAACAGAAGTGCCAAGAAATACACGACAGGGAAGTGAGCCTTCATTGAACATGGACGCGTTTTTTCTTACCCACCCAATTTCAATACAAAATAAATGAAACTGAACGATACGGTAGAACACGAAGGCATTGTTAAAGAAAACACAGGCTCCATCGTTAAAGTAATCATTCATCGGTCATCAGCATGCGCTAACTGTGAAGGTAAGAAGGGCTGTTATTTATCTGAAAATTCCAACAAAATCATTGATGTGACCGCCCTTGACAGTGATTACCGCAGCGGAGAAAAGGTAAAGGTTGTGCTTGAGCGAAAGCTGGCAATAAATGCGCTCTTTTATGCCTATATACTTCCATTCATTGTTGTGATTATTACCTTATTTCTCATTTCTGCCATGACTGGTGATGAAAGGCTAGCGGGCATTATTTCTATTAGTGTTTTGGTGCCATATTTTTTAATATTGAAAGCGTTTAAAAGCAAATTTGAGAGAAAGTATTCTTTTAAACTTGAAAGAATGATCCACTGACATGAACAACACACTTTTGTATACAATTGCATCTTTGAGCGGCTTGGGACTGATCGCGGCTATTATTTTGTACATAATTGCGCAGAAATTTAAGGTCTATGAAGATCCTAAAATCGATGAGGTTGATGAAGTTCTGCCAGGCGCCAATTGTGGCGGTTGTGGCTTTCCGGGCTGCCGCAATTTTGCTGAGGAATGCGTTAAGGCCTCAGACCTGTCAAATTTATATTGCCCTGTCGGTGGGGATGAATGCATGCAGAATGTCGCCCGTATTCTGGGCCGGGAAGCCGTCAAAAAAATTCCCAAAGTAGCCGTCGTCCGCTGCAACGGAACTTATAAAAATTGTCCGCAGACAACGGTTTATGATGGCGCGCAAACCTGCGCGATCGCCTCGAAACTTTACGGCGGCCCCACGCAATGTCAATATGGGTGCCTTGGGTTTGCGGATTGTGTTGCTGCCTGTAAATTTGACGCTATTTATATAGATCAGGAAACCGGATTGCCTGTCGTGGACGATGATAAATGCACGGCCTGCGGAGCCTGTGTGATCGCCTGCCCTCGCCATTTGATTGAATTGCGTAAAAAATGGCCCAAGGGACGAAAAATTTATGTTGCCTGCATGAACCATGATAAGGGGGGAAGCGCACGCAAGGCCTGTCAGACCGCCTGTATCGGATGCCAATTATGCGTTAAAGAATGCAAATTTGATGCAATCACGGTAACGGATTTTCTGGCCTATATTGATCCGGATAAATGCACGCTTTGCCGTAAATGCGTTGCGGTCTGCCCGACTCATGCAATTCAGGAGATTAATTTCCCGCCGCGTAAGCAGCCGGGTAAAGATACCAAAGTAAAAACAAATAAACAGGATTCTCAAAATTCGCAATCAGATAACCTATCAGCCCAAACGCATCAAGAAAACATGCAATCCAAGACCAACAACGATCAGGGTGATTCAACACAGAACCCAAATGAGGCCGGATAAATTATGATCAAAACGTTTCCTAAAGGAGGGGTTCATCCCCCGGATAACAAGCTGTCCTGTGATCAAAAGATCGTACGGCTTCCTGTGCCTGAACAAGCGATCGTGCCTCTTTCCCAGCATATCGGGGCACCGGCTAAAGCAGTCGTTAAGCCAATGGATTTGGTTAAAGTGGGCGACCTGCTCGCACAAAACAATGGTTTTATCTCGGCCAATATTCATGCCCCGGTCTCCGGAAAGATAATGAAGATCGATGATTGTATTGATGTCTCAGGTTATAAAAATAAATCTATTATTATTAAAACCGAAGGGGATTCTTTTGCGGAGGGAATCGATATCTCACAGGATTTGAATGAAGAGATCCGTTTGACTCCCCAGCAGATCACTGAACGGGTCGCCTCCTCCGGCATTGTGGGATTAGGCGGCGCAACATTTCCTTCGCATGTAAAACTGTCAGTCCCCAAAGGCAAAACATGTGATTATCTGATCATCAATGCTGTGGAATGCGAGCCTTATCTGACCGCTGATCATCGTCTTATGCTTGAAAAAGGAAAGGAGATCCTTACTGGTATCCGTATCATCCTTAAGGCCCTTGACGTTTCTAGCGCGATTATCGGGATTGAAAATAATAAAAAAGACGCGATCACCTATCTGGAAACATTGACAAAGAATGTCCCTGAGATTAGCGTGCAAGCGCTTAAGGTCCAATATCCGCAAGGGGGAGAAAAACAACTGATTAAGGCTTTACTCGGCCGAGAGGTGCCTGCGCCTCCCGGGCTCCCGATTGATGTTGGTTGTGTGGTCTTTAACGTGGGAACCGTTTTTGCGATCTATGAGGCCGTGCAAAAAAATAAACCTTTGATTGAGCGGGTTGTAACTGTGACAGGAAAGGCCGTAAAAAAACCATCAAACTTTTTGGTTCGGATAGGTACATCCGTGCAGCAGCTAATGCAGGCAGCGCAAGCGGACATGGATCAAGCCGGAAAAATCATCAGCGGTGGTCCTATGATGGGGAAAGCCCTGAATAGTTTGGATATTCCTGTTGTTAAAGGGACCTCGGGCATTCTGGTTCTGCCCTGGGAGGATTCGAAACGGGCAGAAGTGGAAAATTGCATCCGGTGTGGACGCTGTGTCACGGTCTGCCCCTTAGGCCTGGAACCATATTTGCTTTCAAAATTATCGCAAAAAGCCTTTTTTGAACGAGCGGAGGATGAGGATATCATTAACTGTATTGAATGCGGGTGCTGCAGTTATACCTGTCCTTCCGGCAGGCCGTTACTGGATTTTATCCGCCATGGAAAAACAACGGTTATGAACATGATCAAACAACGGGGGAAAAAGTGAGCCAAAAATTGTTCCATGTATCATTATCCCCGCATATTCAAACCCGCGATTCTATCCAAAGAATTATGCTGGATGTGATTATTGCCCTGCTTCCGGCTTTGGCTGTAGCGTTATATGTGTTCGGACTTGGAGCCCTGCAGACAATTTTGCTTGCCGTATGTTCTGCGGTCTTTTTTGAATATATTTTACAAAAGTTTGTATTACGTGTGAAACCCACGGTTTCTGATCTTTCCGCTGTTGTGACCGGACTGCTGCTGGCATACAATCTTCCCAGCAATTTACCCTGGTGGATGGTCATTGTAGGCACTTTTGTCGCGATCGGGATCGCCAAGATGTCTTTTGGCGGTATCGGAAATAACCCCTTTAATCCGGCATTGGTCGGCCGGGTTTTTCTTTTATTATCCTTTCCGGTTGCCATGACCACATGGCCCAAGCCTTTGGTTAACCGCACGGCCTTAACGGATGTCGTCACATCCGCAACCCCGTTGTCGGTCCTCAAAGAAGGCGTCAACGGGGGGCAAACTGTAAGCACGCTTTCAGCTCAACTCCCAAGCTTTTGGGACTTGTTTATAGGAACGATCGGAGGATCTTTGGGCGAGGTATCAGCCCTGGCTTTGCTCATTGGCTTTATTTACCTTTTATGGCGCAAGGTCATTAGTTGGCATATCCCGGCCGCGATTATCGTTACAATTACGATCTTTACCGGCACTTTATATTTGTTGAATCCTGCGGTTAACGCGCATCCGGTTTTTCATCTGTTTACAGGTGGCATTATGCTCGGTGCCATCTATATGGCCACAGATATGGTTACCTCACCCATGACTTATAAAGGCATGCTCATTTTCGGTGTGTGTATCGGCCTTTTGACCGTGATTATCCGTGTATTTGGCGCCTATCCTGAAGGCATGTCCTTTGCGATTCTGATGATGAACGCTTTTGTTCCGCTGATCAATAAATTCTGTAAACCGAAACGATTCGGAGAAAAGATTTAATATGGGCAAAACGCAATCCACATTTAAAAATATGGTCTTGACCTTGCTGACCGTTACATTTGTTTCATCAACGGCACTGGGGTTTGTTTATAAAATAACCCTGGAACCTATCGCGCACGCCGCGATGCAAAAGAAGATTAGGGCGATTAAAGAGGTTGTCCCTGAATTTAGCAATAATCCTATTGATGAATCTTATTTACTGGAATCTGAGGTCGGAGAATTGAACTGTTTCCCGGCCAAAAAAGAGGGTAAGCTCGTTGGTGTGGCGATTCAGTCGATAAGCAAACAGGGCTTTGGCGGAGAAGTCAAGATTATGGTTGGTTTACAGCCGGACGGTAGGATCTATGATACGGCTGTATTGGCCCATAAAGAAACGCCGGGCCTGGGAGATAAGATGGAGCGCAGCAAATCCGGATTTACCGAACAATTCAAGAAAAAAGATCCTTCGGAATTTGAGCTGAAGGTAAAAAAAGACGGTGGAGATGTGGACGCCATTACCGCGGCCACGATCAGTTCACGGGCGTTTTGCGACGCGGTCCAAAGAGCTTATCAAGCATATATTAAAAATCAATAGAGGTCAGAATTATCATGAATCAATGGAAAAACTTTACGAAAGGATTTTTACGGGAGAATCCCGTCTTTATTTTGCTTTTAGGCCTATGCCCGACATTAGGCGTTACCACGACTGCGATCAATGGATTGGGGATGGGCCTGGCCACAACCTTTGTTCTTGTCATGTCTAATATTGTGATATCTCTGATTAAAGGCGTTATTCCAGACAAGGTAAGGATTCCGTCATTTATCGTTGTGATCGCTTCATTCGTCACGGTTGTGGATCTGGTTATGGCAGGCTACGCACCCGCATTACACGCCCAACTGGGTCTGTTTATTCCCCTCATTGTGGTCAATTGTATTGTTTTGGGCCGGGCCGAAGGCTTTGCCTCAAAGAATAATCTGATCACCTCTCTGATTGACGGATTAGGGATGGGATTTGGTTTTGCTTTCGCGCTTACGATTTTAGGGGGCGCCCGGGAACTCCTGGGAAGCGGTGCATTGTTTGGATACAAATTTATTCAAGGCGACGGCATGTTGGTATTTGTTCTGGCACCGGGTGCTTTTATTGTTTTAGGATATCTGATTGCGATTGTCCGCAAGATCAATAACAAACGAGCTCAGACATAAAGGAATTTATTTATGGAATACATTTCGATTATTATCTCAGCGGTTTTTGTTAACAATATCGTATTTACCCAGTTTTTAGGGCTATGCCCGTTTTTAGGAGTTTCCAACCGCCTTTCCACCGCCATTGGCATGAGCGGCGCGGTTCTGTTTGTTATGACGCTGGCCACCATTGTGACCTATCTGATCCAGACTTATATTCTAGTGCCTTTAGAGATCGGGTTTCTGCAGACGGTTTCCTACATTTTAGTTATTGCCGCCCTGGTACAGATGGTTGAGATCATTATGAAAAAGGTCAGTCCGCAGTTATATCAGGCCTTGGGTGTATATTTACCTTTGATTACTACCAACTGCGCTATTTTAGGTGTGGCAATTCTTGTCATCCAAAAAGACCTGAATCTTGTGCAGAGCGTTGTATTTGCGATCGCCAATGCCCTGGGTTTCGCTTTGGCTTTGATCATCTTTTCAGGATTGCGGGAACATTTGGATATCATTGATGTGCCTGAAGGCATGCGGGGTGTGCCCATCGCCTTAGTCATGGCCGGATTATTGTCCTTGATCTTTATGGGGTTTGCCGGGATTGTATCCTGATGGACTAAGCAAGGATTATTAATAAGTGAAGATTTGATAAGTTTATTAAAATTAAGTACGGAGGAGTGCATGAGAATAGTTATCGCGGGTGCCGGTATCATGGGATCAACTTTAGCAAAATATCTGTTAAAGGAAGAACATGATGTTTGTCTTATTGAACAAGATGCGGAAATTGCGCAAAAGGTTCAAGATAAGTATGATGTAAAAGTTATTGTGGGATCAGGCGCGGATCCCGAAGTCCTAAAAAAGATCTCTATGAGTGACTCTGATCTGATGTTGGCTGTAACTAATTCTGACGCCATTAACATGGTTGTCTGTTCTCTGGCGGCTTACCTTGGTGCTAAACGTCAGATAGCCAGGGTCCGAGAAGAATCACTTAACGAGATCGTGCAGAAAGAAGATTTCCGCTGCTTTTCTTTTGAAAGGATTATTAATCCGGAACAAGTTGCCTCTGATGCCATTATCAAAACAATAAATTCCCCGGGAGTAAGAGAAATTTCGGACTTTGCCGAAGGCCGTATTTTCCTGCGCTCCATTGATATCCCTGAAGGGTCGCCGTTGTGCGGATTAAAAATTGAAGAGTTAAAGAGTGAGGACTTTCCCTGGCCGTTCTTAATCATTGTCATTATCCGTGATGGAAATGTGTTTATGCCTAAAGGAGAAGACCACATACAGGCTAAAGATAGGATTTACGCGCTTCTGCCCAAAGGTTCTTTAGGGGAGTTCCTCACATTCGTGAATCCAACCGTGAATATTGCCAAAAAGGCAATTATTTACGGTGCTTCGGAAATTGGCAAAAGAGTAACCCGGGAACTGACAGGCAAGATCGCTGAAATCTTTTTAATCGAGGAAGATTTGCAGAAAGTTAATGAAGTGTCCTCGGAATTTAAATCCATTAAAACAATCAACGGGTCGGCATCCGAAAGCGATATCCTTAAAGAATGTGGAATTGAAGTTGCGGATGTTTTCATCGGCTGCTCCTCAAGTGATCATTCCAATCTTATAAGCGCTATCATGGCTAAAAAGATGGGAGCAAAAATCAGCATCATAACAACGCAGCAGCCTGATTATATTTTGATTGCGGAAACATTGAATATTGACGCAATCATTAATCCACAGGTGCTTGCGGCCTATCAGATCGTAAGCCTTCTACGAGGCCAGACTGTGCGCTCCGTAGTTAAGCTGATGGATTGTGATGTGGAAGCCCTGGAACTTATTCCGGCGAAAGGGTCTCCGATCACAAAGGGACCCATCAAATCTTTAAAATTTCCCAAAGACTCTATCATCGGAGCTGTTTGTAGCGGCAATGAAGTTAACTTGGTAAGTGGAGAAACCATTATCGCTCCGGGACAAAAAGTTATTGCCTTTTGTCAGGAATCTTCAGCCAGAAAACTGCAAAAACTTTTTACAAACAACAAATTATTCTAATTTCTTATGCATAAACGCTTTATTCTCAATATCATTTCGCGGGTGCTGTTTTTTGTCAGTATAATCATGTTTTTCCCATTGTTCTGGGCTTTATATGATAACAGCCACAGCCTTGAAGTTAAGGCCTTTATTTTTACAATCGCGCTGGGTCTTGTCCTTTCCACGTTAATCCAACTGAAATATAAGATCAAAAAGATCGATTATGATAGGATCAATGCAAAAGACGGATTAGCGATTGTTGGATTATTATGGATCCTGTTATCTTTATGGGGCGCATTGCCTCTTTGGATAAGTAACGTCGTCCCGACCTTTACGGATGCCTTTTTTGAAATTGCAAGTGGATTTACAACCACCGGGGCCAGTTTGATTGCGGATGTTGAAGCTGTGCCCCGGGGGATCCTGTTTTGGCGTAGCTTGACCCATTGGTTAGGCGGAATGGGCATTATCGTGCTTTTTATCGCCATTTTACCATCATTAGGGACAACATCCTCACAGCTTTATAAAATTGAAAGCTCCGGCCTTGGACTTGACCGTAGCGAGACTCAAGTAAAAATCATAGCCAGAAAATTATGGCTAATTTATTTGGCGATCACATGTGTTTCCGTAATTCTACTTATGCTTGGAAAGATGCCATTTTTCGACTCGCTTTGCCATACTTTCGGAGCCATTGCCACAGGAGGTTTTTCAACAAAGAATACAAGCATTAGCGAGTATAGTCTTTACATTCAATGGGTCATTATCAGCATGATGTTTTTAGGTGGGGTCAATTTTTCTTTATATTGTCACCTGACACGCAAAAAATGGAAACTTTTTTTCAAAAATAGTGAATTTAAAGCGTTTTTGTTTATAATTCTTCTTTCTATGCCTTTGTTTTATTTTTTGTTGCGGGGCTCCGGGTTAAGAGTTAAGCCCTTTACAGATGGTGTCTTTCAAATCGTTTCAATTTTGACAGCAACTGGATACAGTACAACGGATTTCGATGTCTGGCCGAGTAGTTTAAAAATGTTTTTGATCATTTTTATGTTTATCGGTGGATGTGCCGGATCAACAAGCGGTGGGATGAAGGTTGTACGGTTTATTATTGCAGTAAAAGCCGGATGCCGGTCTGTGCTTCAATCAATTTATTCGCATGCCGTAATGTTTGTCAGATATAATTCAGAGCCGGTCCCGGAAAATTTAGTGAAATCCGTTCTTTCCTTTATTTTCCTTTATATTTTTTTATTCGTGTTCGGCGCACTTTTTCTTCTAATAAGTGAATCCTCCTGTGATATTCTAACGGCGATGACAGCCAGCATCGCGTGCCTTAGTACAGTTGGCCCAGGTCTGGCAAAGGTGGGCCCCCTGCAGAACTACGCCTGGATATCGACTCCCGGCAAATGGATGTTATCATTTTTGATGATCGCCGGACGTCTGGAACTTTATGCTATTTTGGCCTTGTTAATTCCTGAAACATGGAAAAAGTAGCTGTCTTCACTATGGCAACAGCCCAAACCTAAATATTCTCGACCCCGTCTTTTTCTCCATCAGTATTGGCCAGGCGCTATAGCAAAAGGTGACAAAATGTCAGTAAAAAGTTACCTTAGCCTATTGTGCGATGATTTAATGGGATTATGATGTTAAAACGTAGTGATAATTATGTCAGCAACGGAGATGCAATAACCCGACCTGCTGTCTAAGGCTTCTAAGCGGGTGAAACATCAAGCAAAAGAATTTAAGGCAAACCGGACAATTGAGAGAAGTAGATCTCACCTTAGCAGGAGAATATCGGCAATGACATTTGAAGCGTGGAAACTATTCATGTTGACAATAGCCCTTCTTGGTATATTAGCTTGCCACGAGAAGTGATCATTTAAAAGAAGACTGTAAAAAAATATCCAGTGAAAAACTAAAGGAGGGATGACAGCCTTAGGGAATTAGGGTACAATGAAAATGAAATACAGCGCTCTATTAAATAAAAAAACGCAGTGAATGTTATATTTTATGCTTTGGAGACACCGAGAGTGTGCATTTAAAAATAATAATAAAATATAATAGAAAAACTAACCCCGGGTCAAAGTTCGGGTTCGTTTAATAGGGGAATGTTTTATGATACGCGAATGCCATAGTTGGGAAGCCAAGGAAGAAAATGCGATTCAATGTCGCATCTGTCCGCATAACTGTGTGCTTAAGTCAGGCCAGAAAGGTTACTGCCAGGTGCGTCAAAATGTCGACGGTTGTATGCGTCTTCTGGTTTACGGTAAATGTTCCGGCCTTTCGGTAGATCCTATTGAAAAAAAACCGCTCTATCATTTTTATCCGGGATCTGATGTGCTGTCTTTCGGCACCCATGGCTGTAACCTTGGCTGCCAATTCTGTCAGAACTGGACCTTGAGCAAGAGAGATGTTTCCGAAATATCCCTCATTGATGCGCCCCCGGAATTCATTGCGCTTAAAGCCAAAGAATCCCACTGCCGTAGCGTTGCATTCACATATAATGAACCCATTATTTTTTCCGAATATGTTGAAGATGTTTCAGCTGCCTGCCGCAAAGAGCATATCAAAAGCGTTTTGGTAAGTGCCGGTTACATAAATCCTGAACCCCGACGGACTCTTCTTGAGCATATCGACGCTGCCAATATCGATTTGAAAGCCTTTACAGATAGCTTTTATCAAAAATATTGTTCGGGACGACTGCAACCGGTTTTGGATACCCTGCGGTATATCAAAAATAAAACCTCTATCTGGCTGGAGGTAACCACATTGCTGATCAACGGATTAAATGATTCCCGGGAAGAGATTACAGCCATGACCGCATGGATTAAACAAAACCTTGGCGCAGACGTGCCCTTGCATTTCTCGGCTTTTCACGGCGCTTATCAAATGACGGATACCGCCCCGACTAGCTTCAAAAGCCTTCAAACAGCCCGTAACATCGCTCGGGCGCAAGGCCTTCGTTATGTTTATATAGGAAATGTGGCTGATCAAGAGGCCTTAACCACATACTGTCATCAATGCCAAACCCCATTGATCAAGCGGAATTATTTTCAAGTTGATCAGATTCATGTGCGCCAGAATTTATGTCCGTCGTGTCAAACAGCTTGTGCGGGTGTGTTTGTGGATTAAAAAAGGAATGTTATGAAAATCATCAGCTGGAATGTTAATGGGATACGCGCGATTTCCAAAAAAGGATTTCCTGAGTGGTTTGCCCAAGAGTCACCGGATATGCTTTGTCTACAGGAAACCAAATGTCA
>JAGYNW010000059.1 GCA_018399915.1 Candidatus Omnitrophota bacterium | reverse complement strand
GAAATAGAGGACAGAGCTTTTTTTACTTTAAAAAGGTTCTGTCCTTTGTTTTTTTATCCCCGCAAAAATTGTTTATCCAGAAAATCTTGGGTTATTTCCAGGACGGTCGGGCGTCCGTGCGGGCAGGTAAAAGGGTCCAGGCATTTAAGCAATTGTTCGCGCTGATGACGGACTTGTTCGGGATTCATTTTATCGCCACTCATGACTGATGAGCGGCAGGCGCGCCGGGCAATGCTGTCCGGGTCAGAGGTGGCAATGGTTTCGCCGGAAAGAAGCTGGCGGAACGAGCGTTCAATATCTTTGATCAGCTGCGGATACGAATGCACCGCAACAGTTTCGGCATCCAGCATACTTGTGCTGAAGCCGATCTTTTCCAATTCTTCGTGGGCATCTTCCCGGATCAATCTTTCCTGAACAGTGAGTTTAATGGTTACCGGGGATAAGAGCATCTGGGTTTCCACCGTGCCTTTCCGGATCTGCCTGAGCAGGCTTTCATAGGCAATGCGCTCGGCAGCGGCGTGCTGGTCGATCAGCAGCAGGGACCGGTCATTTTCAAAAAGGAGGTATTTGTTAATGAAAGAGCCGATGAACCGGGCTGAAGCGAGTTTGGTGTGCAGATGGTCTTTAGGTGCGCGCAAAAGATCCGGATCCGCTTGCGGTGTGAACAAAGAGGGTTCTTCCTTTTCATAAGACGGCAGAGAAAAGGCGAAAGAGGTGTTTGGATCTGCGCGATCCGGACGGTCTTCAGACGGGGCCTCGGCGCGGGAGTAATCCAGAGAGGTCTTATTTCCGTAGGAACGGGCGCGGGCGCGTTCCAGGGCAGAGGGTTTGTCTGCATTCGCCGGTGTTTCAAAGGTAAAGGGCCCGGCCTGTTTGATGTTGCTTTGTGTCATAAGGGCTTCTTCGCATAAAGCGCGCAAGACAGGGTAAAGCCGTTGTTCCTGCTTGATCTTGACCTCGCGCTTGGCCGGATGAATATTGACATCCACTTCCCCGGCCGGAATATTCAAAAACACCGCAAAAAAAGGAAAGCTGCCGTCAGGCAGGATCAGGTTGTAGGTCTTGTTTAAATGGAATGAGATATTTTTATGGGCCACAGGCCGGCCGTTGACAAATAAGAATTGCATATCGCGCCGGGTGCGGGTGATGTTGATGTCGCCCAGGACTAAAGTGACGGAGTACGGCTGCCGGTCCAGAGAGAATGCCTTTTCCGTTAAGATCATATGTTTTTTATCCAGATTCAGTGTGTCGGCAATGCGCGCGTTGATATCTTCGGTTGGCGCCAGGTTCAAAAGATCCCTGCCCTGATGCGTCAAGCGCAGCCGGCACTGATTATGCAGGATCGCGTAGTTAGAAAAGATATTCAATATTTGATTCAGTTCCGTTGTATTGGTCTTGAGGAATTTGCGGCGCGCCGGTGTGTTAAAAAATAACTCTTTGATTTCAATGTCTGTGCCATGGTCTTTAAACGTACATGGTTTGAGGCTGACTTTTTCGCCGCCGCGCAGATGCAGGGCAAAGCCGGTCTCTTGTTGGCTTGTCTTGCTTTTTAAGATGGTATCACTGATAGCCCCGACACTGTAAAGGGCCTCGCCCCGGAACCCCAGCGAATGGATCGCGAATAAATCTTCGGCGTGCCGGATCTTGCTGGTGGCATGCCGTTGGAAGATGGTTTCCAGGTCATCGGCTTCAATGCCGGAGCCATTATCCTGAATGTGGATCAAGGTCTTGCCCGCGTCTTTTAAATGGATCGTGATGTCGGTGGCCCCGGCATCCAGGGAATTTTCCAGCAGTTCTTTGACTACCGAGGCCGGGCGTTCAATGATTTCCCCGGCGGCGATCTTGCTGATAACCTGGGGCGGCAATAATCGGACTTTTTTCATGCTGTTCCTTATTTTACGCGATTGCATCATGCGGCTGTGGCATGTGTGGCATCTTATGATTTTGGGCGTTTTTATTCGATCATTTCCTTGAGCCTTTGAATGTGGTTCAGGGCGGCCAGTGGCGTCAGGTTGTTCACATCCATGGCGCGGATCACTTTTTTGATTTCTTCGACTTCCGGGTCTTCCGGGGTAAACGGTTGTGTGAAAAAAGAGATCTGGCTGTCTTGGCCAGGGCCTTGCAGGGTCTGCTTGACATTTTCACTGCATTCCAGTTGCGTGAGGATCTTTTTGGCCCGGTTGATCACCTTCACCGGAATGCCGGCCAATTTGGCCACGTAAATGCCGTAGCTGTCGTCTGTGCCCCCGGGCAGGATCTTGTGCAAAAAAACGATCTCATCTTCCCATTCTTTAACCGCGACATTGTAGTTTTTTATTCCGGGATACTGTTCGCTTAAGGCGGTCAGTTCATGAAAATGGGTGGCGAACATGGTGCGCGCTTTGGTCCGGGCTAAATGTTCGGCAATGGCCCAGGCCAGGCTTAGGCCGTCGTAGGTGCTGGTCCCGCGTCCGATCTCATCCAGGATGATCAGGCTCTTGTCTGTTAAATTATTAAGAATATCCGCTGTTTCGTTCATTTCCACCATGAAGGTGCTCTGGCCTTTGGAAATGTCATCATGGGCGCCGATGCGTGTGAATATCTTATCGACAATGCCGATCTCGGCTGAGGCTGCCGGAATAAAACTGCCCATCTGCGCCATGATTACCAAGACTGCGGTCTGCCGGATGTAGGTGGATTTTCCGGACATATTCGGGCCGGTCAGGATCATCAGATGATTATCCTGGCTGTCCAGCAGCGTATCATTGGCCACAAAGGTGTCGGACAGGCTTTTTTCAACCACCGGATGTCGGCCTTCGCGGATATCAAGAATATCTTGGTCAGAGATGCGGGGTTTGACATACCCCGGGCTTTCCGCAACGGTTGCCAGGGCGCTGAGTACGTCAATGGTGGCAATGCTGTTGGCCCATGCGTGCAGGGCTTGGGAATGGTCCAGGATCTGTTGTTGCAATTCATGGATCAGCGTGCGTTCGATCTTAAAAATTTTCTCCTGGGCCGTCAAAATCTTTTCTTCGTATTCCTTCAACCGGGGTGTAATGAAGCGTTCGGCATTGACCAGGGTTTGCTTGCGTATGTAATCCTCGGGCACATTTTTCAAATGCGTTCTGGTTATCTCGATGTAATAACCAAAGACCTTATTGAATCCGATTTTAAGCGAGTTGATACCGGTGCGCGCGATCTCTTTTTTTTGTTGCTCCAAAAGCCAGTTCTTTCCATTATCCTGAATGGCCCTGAGTTCGTCGATCTCAGCATTGTAACCGGGGCGGATGACCTTTCCATCAGGATGGGATAAAGGCACATTCTCATTGACCGCTTCGTTTAAAAGCCCGCGTAAAGAAGGGATATCGTTGAGGGTAAATAAAGGATTCGCTTTTTGCAAAGGCGTTGTGTCTTTCAATATCGCCGGGATGTTTGTCAGGGTATTGCGCAAGGCAAGCAAGTCCCTGGCATGGGTATAGCCGCAGCTTAGACGGGACAGATTCTTTTCCACATCCGGGATCTTTTTTAAGTGTTCTTTTAAATTGGTGAAATGGTCTTTTTGTCCGTGCAGAAGTTCAATGCCGGCCTGGATCTGTTGAATAGCGGCGATATTTTTAAGGGGATGGTACACCAGCGACCGGAATTTCCTTTTTCCCATGGGGGTCAAGGTCATATCCAGGCTCCGGATCAATGTTTCGATTTCCAGGCCTTTGTGCGCGGCTGCGGAAATAAAGACATAATCCGCGTCAGTGTACACAGAGATCCGGTCCATGTGGCGCAAAGGCTGTTTGTTCATTTCCTTGAGATATTCCAAAAGGGCCCCGGTCGATGCGATTGCCCGGGGTTTGTCCGCGATGCCAAACCCATGGAGATTATGCGTCCGGAAGTGTTCACACAGGGATTTTTGCGCGATATCCAAATTGAAACACCAGTCCTGGTAGGCGCTCAGCGCGATGCCTTTACCTTTCAGCAAAGGGTGTTCGAACAGCGGCTTGATCACCTCGGAGGTCTTCTCCGGATAGATGCATTCGTGCACCGGCAGGCGTGAGATCACATTGATCAGAACTTGCGATTGCAGCGGATATTGATTGGTCTCGATCGTGCCCGAGGTAGGATCTGTAAAGGAAAGGCCGATATTTTGGGCGTTAGGGCTTAAGCACAATATGAACCGGGCCTCCGGGCTGTTTTCGTCGAGATATGTGCCGGAGGTAATGATCCGGATGACATCCCTTTTGACAATGCCTTTGGCTGTAGCCGGGTCTTCGGTTTGTTCACAGATCGCCACCTTGTAACCTCGTTTGACCAATTTATCGATGTAATGGGCTGAGGCGTGGTAGGGGAATCCGCACATGGGGATCTTGCCGGTGGCGGTCTTGCCGCGGGATGTCAGAACAAGCTCCAGTTCACGGGAAACGGTTTTGGCGTCCTCGAAGAACATCTCGTAAAAATCGCCCAGGCGGAAAAAAAGGATGCAGTCTTTGTGCTGCGCTTTGATCTTGTGGTATTGCGTGATCATAGGTGTTTCGGTTTTCATAGTTATCTTTTATAGCATAAAAGGGGCGTTGATGGCAATGAAAATGAAAGGCGCAAGCGGTGGATTTTCTCATTCAGGAGAAGTCCGTTTAAAATTTTAAAAACCCTTTTTTTCAATGCGGTAAAGGTCGAAGGGATGTACCTGGAGCTCCATGGCGCCGAGATGCCAATCTTCATAAAAATGGCTGCCTAGATATCGGAGTTTGTAGCGGTCGTAAATGAAGTTGTAAAATTGATTATCTTTGTTGTAGGCATACAAGGAGCCTCCGTGTATGTACAGAGGCGTTTTTTGTTGTAGCAAGGCGTCGATCTTTTCACCAAAGGCCTCAAGCGTTTCCTGTGAATAAGAACCGATCCGTAAGGGGCGGGAGATCACATTCATATCCGTGTAGTATTTAAAGAAGGAAGACTCATCAGCGCAAATGATCGTAGCGTCTTGGCCCGCGGTCTTCGCGACCCATTGAACGTAGGCCGGAAGGATGGCATTATGATGCCGGACTTTAAGAGTAGGATACATGTACCGGAAGGCATAAATCCATAGCATAATAAAAAGCACAAGGCCCAGAAAGGTCTTGATCTTATGGCCGGAGGTAAGCCGGGTAAGGGCATAGCCGATGGCGATGTAAAGCGGGGGTAAAAGGATCACAAAGTAACGGGAGGTCACGGTCATACGCAGATTGCCGTAAAAAAAGAACGGAAAGATCAGCCATAAAAAAAGGAACGCAGCCAAAGCCTTTTTTTTGAAAGCAAGAGTCACGAGCCCGAAGACGGCAAGAAGCAGGCCGACCGGGGTGGTATTGGTGTTCAGAAATTCCAAAGCGCGTGAAAGGCGGGGGGAGGCCAATCCCAGGAAATTTTCCCAAAGCCCGATGCGCACATCATTTAAGAACAGGCTTTTTTGCGAGGCCCACTCTCCGGTAAAAAGCATCGGGATATAGAAGGCGACTGTGACGGCGGCTGCCGTGCACCAGAAAAGGCAGAGGGTCTTGCCCCTTTTAGCCGGCACATTTTTTTCCTTTACCCCGGAGACAGCGTAACGGTTGAGCAGGAAAAAACTTAAAGGAATGCTTAGAAGCACCAGGTCAATAATGCGGGTGGCGCCCATGAATCCGAAACACACCGCGCTGATCGCGAGAAATTTTTGTGAGCCGCCCCGGGCGGCGCGTTCCAGGAAAAACAGACCCAGCAAAAGAAAAAGCAGACAGGGCGCATGACTTTTTCCATAGACCGAAAGTCCCCAGAAGATAGGGCTGACCGCGAACAACAGGGAGCTTAATAGCGCGGTTTGAGTATCCAGCAGGTTTTTGACCCACCAATAAAGCATAAGCACACTCACGGAACTGGTGACTACACTCATAAGATTTACCGCAAAGACCGGGTCTGACATACCAAGCAACCGGACGCCCCGGATAAAGGCCGCCGAAAGCATTACGGTCAAAGGAAAGCCCAACCCGGATTGCATGCCGAGGTGTCCTGTCTTTAAGAATTCTTCAGCGGTCATGATCAATTTGAGACAGTCGATATGGTAGGGCCCTTTACTGATAAGGAGGAATCGCAGACAAAAACTGAGCCCCAGAAGGCCCAGAGGGATCCATGCATTTTTAAGACTTTTCATTTTTGATGTCTAATTTGTAGAGTTTCAGGCGAAGACGCCGGTCAGCCATAGCGCCGCCATGCCAGTCCTCGTAATAATGCCTTCCCGCGTACGTTAGCTCGTAATGATTAAAAACAAAAGAGGAGAAGCTGCCTTCACAATTATAAGCAAAGAGGCCTACGCTTGTGATATAGACCGGGGTGCCTCCTTTGATCAAGGCGTCTGTCTGTTCTTTAAACCGTTCTAATTCTTTTTGTTCGATTTTATCTGAAGACAAAGGCCGCCAGGCCAGGTCGCGGTCGGCGTAATATTTGAAAAAAGCGCTTCCGTCACCATGGATGAGGAGTGCCTCAGGTTCTGTGATCCGCGCGTACCACTGCGCAAATTCCGGTACATCCGCGTAGGCATGTCGGACTTTAAGCAAAGGATAAACGCGCAAAAAAGTTGTGATACTGATGCCGAAAAAGAGAATGAAGGCCATGGATTTAAGGACGCGATTTTTATTGTGGAAATCCGCAAACGCATAGGCCATAGGAAGGATGAAAGCCGGCAGGATAAGCACAAAATAGCGCGAGGTCACGGTCATATGCAGATTTCCATAATAGAGCACCGGAACGATGATCCATAAAAGCAAAAACACAGAGATTTTCCAGTTTTTTTTGCAAAGACACAGCAGCGCCCCGAAAGAAAGGATCAATCCCGCGTAAGTGAAATTTTGGACGAGGTAGTCAAAGGTCACAAAAAGTTTATGTGAGAATAGGCCCAGGAAATTATTCAGGAGCGCATGTTGGATGTAGGGCAACAAGTCCGCGGTAAAATTTCCGACTTTTTCCTGGAAAAAATAGGGAAGATAAAATACTGCTGTGGTCAGTCCGATGGTTGTCCACCAGAGAAAGAGTTTTTTTGTGATAAGGGGCCAGCGTAAACGGGGAGTGTCAGTTTCCCGACGGTCAAAAACAGGATATTGGGCAATGAACAGAAAGGTGACAGGGATAGCCATTAAAACCAAATCGATAATACGGGTGGCCCCCATCAGTCCGAAGCATAAAGCCGACACAAAAAATGCCTTTTTGCGGCCATTTCTTTGGAAACGCAGGAGTTGGAAAATCCCCAGCAGCATAAAAAACAGACAGGGCGCGTGGCTTTTGCCGTAAACAGATATTCCTAAAAAGATCGGCGTTATCGTAAAGAGCACGGCGCCTATGACCGCGGTCAGGTGCTGATGAACCTGGGTGGCTTTCAGGTTTTTTAGACCGTGAAAATGATGAAAGACCTCAAGGCAAAGGTAGTAAAAGACAAGCACGGCCAGAGAGGAAAAAAGCACACTGACCGTGTTGACGGCCAGGGCCGTGGTCCCGAGCGAAAGCATTTTGGACAGAAAGATAAAGACAGCCGCCAGGATAACGGTCAAAGGAAATCCTAAAGCGGATTGTTTTTGCAGCTGGAGGGTTTCCAGTGTCTTTTCGGCCTGGATGATCAGAGCTATGGTGTCGCCATGATAAGGGCCTTTGCTGATTAGCGCGATGCGCAGGATCAAGGCGAATAAAAATATCGCGATAGGGATGATGTATGATTTTTTTAGTTTCATGGGCCTCCTAAGGGCTTTTATGGCTTTACTCTAAAATAAAAGATTTCCATTAAGAATACAACTTTAATATGCGTTTTTACAGACAGGCCCTTTCCTGTTTTTCCGTAAGGTGCCGGTGCTGCTGGTCGCTGGCTTTCAGCCGGGGGCTTTTTTGTTTTGGAATGTTTATATGGTATACTTGCCTTTGTTGGTAGAAAAACAGCAGAAAGTTTGTTTAAACTGATTTTAAGGAGACGATCATGAAAAGAGCCAAGTTAGGGACATGTATTATCTGTTTAGCGGCCGTTTCTTTATTGGCGGCCGGCAATGGATACGCCTGGTGGTATAAGGTTGGGCCCAATCCGGAGATTCAAAGGTTGGAGAGGCATATCAAGATCTATGAGGAGTTACTGACTATTGTTGAAAATCAGAAAAGGGAGATAGAGCAACATCGCGGGCTAACGTCTGCAAGCAAAGAGATAAGCGGGTCAATCATTTCAGAGCCTGAGGTTCTTTCACGCAAGCCTTCCGATGGCCTTTGGGATGAGATTGAATCCATGGAGAAAAAATACACTTATCGTATTCTGGAATTGGGTGAAAAACTTTTGGCGCAACAGCAAAAAGCCCAGGAGACCCAGGCAGTCCTTGAAGCCACGCGGGATAAACTCAGGGATCTGAATAATAAATACAATAACCTCACTCAGGAACCGCAGACCTTAAAAGAAAGGTTGCAGACGGTCAAACAGCAGCGCGACGCCTTAGAGAGGGAGAACGAACACCTGCAAAGGCAGCTGGAGGAAAAGCAAGATCTGATCCGCACTTTTGAATCCCAAAAGCAAGCCCAGTCAGACGCGCGGCAGTATAAAGAGCAAATCGCGTTTATCAAGAAACACAATGCCGCTCTTTATGAATCCAATGTCGCCTTGAAAGATGCGATCTCGGAAAAAGAAGGGCTCATCCGCGCCTTTGAATCCGAGCGGACGGACCTGGCCCGGCAAAGTCATCAATACGAGGATGAATTAAACGTTCTTAAGGCAGAAAAGCAGTCTTTGAAAAGTTCTTTTGACACGCTTCAAGATGTTTTGAGCGACAAAGAAGCCAGGATGGATGTATTATCAAGCCGGCTTTCGCAACAAAAATATGACCTGGCAAAGAAAACGTATTTTTTGAGCGACCAGGAAGAGAAGATTACCGAGGTCAAAAAGGATCTGGGTTTTTATAAAAAGCAAAGTGATAAGGTCGATTTTCTTATCGCACAAAAGAATCAAGATATTCATCGATTGAGAAAAGAATTGCTTTATTTAAGACAGGATTTGGTCGCGCAACAAAATACGATCATTGAAAAGAATAAGAGGCTCTCCACGCTTAAGGAACGTCTGGCCGCGTCGCATGCCCGTATAAGGGAGGTTATGCAGGAAAGGGAAAATTTTGTTTCTTCTCTGAAACAGGATCTTTCCCTGCTGATGCCCTGAACGGCAGTTGGAATTTTAACAATTCGGCTTTGCAATGCAGGGAGTGCATGGTAATCTTAAAGTAAAGAGCATGGAGAAAGAACTCTTTTATGAAAAGAAAAAGAATTCACAAAAAAGCCAGGGCGTTTACTCTGCTTGAGGCCCTGATAGCGGTTGTTGTTTTAGGGATTCTTACCTATATGAGCCTGCCGAAATTTTACAGTATCTCGCGCCGGATCAGCAATCAGGAAGCGCATACGATCCTGTTGGCTTTATACGGAGAGCAGATGAAATATGCCCAGGAGAATGGCAGCTTCTGTAACAGTATCAGCCAACTCGATGTAGAGATCCCTGCACCCGAAAAATTTAATGCCATTCCTGTGGGCAGCGCCTTGCACGGGACCGTGACCTGCTCAGGGGTAACTGTGGCGTATCTGGCAAGCCTGACCTCTGTGGATAATAATTATGCTCTTTATGTCCTGGCAGATGGGACAATTGCCTGCACCCCGTGTCCGTCAGCGGTCTGTTCCAACATGGGATTCGGAAATTTTTCTGCGGCGCCTGCTCTCTGCGCTGCGGATTCAGATTGTCATCCCAAGGTGTGTGCCCTCCCTCCCGGCATATGTATCAACTGGTAAGGGGCTTTTGGCTGGTATCACCTTTGTTGATTTGTCCTGCCCGTAAAAAAACATTTACATTTTTAAGAAATAATCTATAATACATTTTTTGTTCAATAAATTAAATTAAGAATAATTAATTAACATCCTGAAGGTGGTGAATTATTAATGATCGAAGTTAAAGTTTCTGATTCGCATCATTTTGAGAAAGCGATGAGGATATTTAAAAAAATATGTCAAAGAGATGG
>JAGYNW010000058.1 GCA_018399915.1 Candidatus Omnitrophota bacterium | reverse complement strand
CGGTCCACGGGCTCTGAATGACCCGTGCATTATTTCAAAGTATAACCCAACCCACAAATAAAGCAAATAATACTCACGATCCTTATCAGGAATCCTTCCAGCCTCATAAAGCAAGTTTTCCTTGCGGACCTGATGCCTGTCAGAAAACAGATCAGCCAACTGATTAGCCAGCGCACGAATAAACGAATTAATAAACGGAACAATATTTACCTGAGAAAAAGAACATGCTATAATCGCATCTATGTACAATGACTTTTTTAAATTAAAAGAGGATCCCTTCAGTATTACCGCGGACCCGGAATTCTTCTTTGCCAGCCCGCAACATGCCGAAGCGTATTCCTCGCTTTTGTACGGCATTCAGAATCGTAAAGGCATACTCGTGATCACCGGAGAAGTGGGCACCGGCAAGACCATGCTTTGCCGGACGCTTTTGAATCACCTGCAAGGGGATGTTAAGACCGCGCTGGTGCTGAATCCTGTCTTTTCCCCGGTACAACTTTTACGCTTCATCTGTAAAGACCTGGGGATCGAAGGCTATTTCCGCAATAAATTCGCCTTGATTGACGCACTTAACGCCTTTCTTATTAAAGAAAGTGACCAAGGCAATAATGTGGTGCTCATCATTGATGAGGCCCAGAACCTCAGTTCACAGCAGCTGGAACAAATACGTCTTTTGTCCAATTTTGAAACAGAAAAAGAAAAATTGCTACAGATCATCCTGATCGGGCAACCTGAACTCCAGAGCAAGCTGGATTCCCCTTCCTTGCGCCAACTGAAACAAAGGGTCACAGTCAGATATCACCTTGAGCCTTTAAAAGAAGCCGATGTCGCGCCCTACATCAAACACCGGCTCACAGTGGCTAAAGACCCGGATGATTTCCTGGATAATGTCCAGTTTCCTCCAGCGGCGATAAAAACGATCTTTACCCTGACCCAGGGCGTACCCCGGCTCATCAATATCCTTTGCGACAGAGCCTTGCTGGCCGGATTTGTGAACGAACAAAAAATCATTACTGAAACCTTAATCCACAGTGCAGCCAAAGAGGTCCTAAAATGAGCATAATCAATGACGCACTGAAAAAAGCGCAAAAAAATCTTTCCCAACAAAAAAAGAAAATCCGCCCGCCCCAAGAAGGGCCTTCCGCCCCCCTGAACCCGCAGATTGGAACCAAAGAAGTGCCGCCGCAGGGCGAAAGGGATAAAGTCAAGATAAGCGTCATCCTGGCTCTCTTTCCTATCATCATCTTGCTGGGAACCGTGCTTTTCATTTTCCTGCAGAAGAATACAGGAAACGCCGACAGGATGATAGCGCCGTCCAACGCTGAACTCACCCCGGGCATTGAAGCCACGGCAAAGGCGGACGCCTCCAACAAATTATTCCTTCATCCAGCCTCAAGCTTTGAGAGGCAAACCTTGCGCGGGGATATGACCATTCCGCTTAGCGCGCCAAACAGCAGACGACTTGTCTTAGACGGGATCGTTCAGGTTGATAACCGGAGAGTGGCACTGATCAATGGAAATGATTATACGGAAGGCGAAAAGATCCAGGGATTCCTGATTCAAGAAATCTCTCCTTTCAGCGTGACCCTATTGGCCCCGGACGGAAAAATCACCGAATTAAATATCAAGGACAAATAAACATATTCCGAAAATGCGCCCTTTGCTCAACGCATGTGCTTTTTGATAGCTGCGCGGATCACAGGCAGCGGAATGCCCTCTTTAACCTTGACCGTACCGATACGGGAAACCAACACAAAACGGTTTTTCCCGGTAATAAATTTTTTATCATTCTGCATGATCGTCATCAATCGGGGCAAAGATATCCCTCCAAATTTCTCCGGGAGCTCAAAGGCGGAAAGAAGTTGGTTGATACGCACGGCATTCCTGGCGGAAATCATTTTCAAGGCAAGGGAAATGTCCGTAACCACGCGCATGCCCAGCGCAACGGCTTCCCCGTGCTGATACTGATCGTAGGCCGCCGCGGCCTCGATCGCGTGCCCCACAGTATGACCAAAGTTCAAGATGGTGCGCAATCCTTTTGTTTCTTTTTCATCCGACGCCACCACATCGGCCTTGATACGGCTGCAAACCGCGACCACATGGTTCAGACTTGAATCATCTAATTTTTTAAGTTTCTCGCAATTTTTCTCAAGATATGCAAACAAATCTTTATCTTTGATAATGCCATATTTGATCACTTCCGAAAAACCGCCGATAATCTGGCGTTTATCCAGTGTCGCTAACACAGCCACATCGCTGAAAACCAGCCTGGGTTGATAAAAGGCTCCCACCAGGTTCTTTCCCGACGGCAGGTCGATTGCTACTTTTCCACCGATCGATGAATCGACCTGGGCTAAAAGCGTTGTCGGAACCTGCACATAGGGGATACCCCTTTTATAAATAGCGGCGACATACCCCGCGAGATCACCGACGACCCCGCCCCCCAGGGCAATGATAAAAATTTTCTTAAAGACATCATGTGCCACGATCTTTTCTATGATCTTGTGCGCGTAAAAAGCGGTCTTGCTTTTCTCGCCCGCCGGCACTTCGATAAACTTGGCGCTGATCCCTTCTTGCTTAAGGCTCCGGCTAATAATAGTCCCGTAATGTTTTTTTATGACCGGATTGGTGATAATGACCGCATCGCGTCCCATCTTCAAAGTTTTCAGCCTAGACCCGATCTGCGACAAAGAACGCGCGCCTATCACGATCGGGTAAGAGTTTTGTGCCAAAGATAGTTTCACTGTTTTTTTTATCATAATATCCCCATAAAGTTAACGCCCAATATGTATCCCAAGAAAAACACGATGGGTAAGACCACATATTCGAACAAATGAAAATAAAAGATCAAAACTGCCAAGATCAAAATCCCGAAACGTTCCAACCGGCTGTACGGGATCATATATTTGTATGGCAAAAGGCCCATGACAAGCCGGGAGCCATCCAAAGGGGGAATCGGCATCATGTTAAGGACAGCAAGCACCAGGTTAATAAAAATGCCGATCAAAACTAATTGATTATCAGCCGCTACCAGATGGAAACGGATCAACAGGCTCAACACCGCCGCTATGGCAACATTGATCGCCGGTCCGGAGATACCTACCCAGATCATGTTTTGCTTGGGATTACGCAATTGAGCGAAATTGACCGGCACCGGCTTGGCCATGCCAAACGGAGGCAGGCCCAGGATCATGAGCAATCCGGGAAGCATCAAGGTTGTAAAAGGATCAATATGCTTTAGCGGATTCAATGTCAGCCGCCCGGCCTCTTTGGCCGTGGAATCCCCAAACTTGTAGGCTACCCAGGCATGGGCGCATTCATGCACCACGATCGAAAAAAATACCACCGCGAAATATTTCAATAAAGCTAATGAACTTAAAAATGTTTCCATGTTTTTCTAAACCCAAACGGTTAAGGGAAGATTTTATGCGGAGGAGAACTCCCAACGCTGCTTACAACACAAGCTGGATCTTATGGATCTCCACAACAGGATAGGCTCCTTGCGAGGGCTCACCCGTGATGACCGCCCCTTCCAGCTCAACTTTAAAGTTGAGAAATTCCTCTAAGATATGCTGAAACCCTTTAATGTAAAAGACGGTTTGCCCGTCCTTCAAAAATTTGTATTTGATATCCTCGGCCTTGATCTCCTGCTGGGGCTTTATGTTCCCCTGAACAGACACAAAGGATTCATCCTCTTCTCCGGTTTTCTTGATCGCCTTAAAGGCTCCCCAGACCGCGGCCCGGGCTTTTTCTTCAGCGGACGGAACTGATCCTGCTTCTGTCCCGGCCGGTTCTGTTGACAGTACCGGCGTCGGCGCCAGAGCTTCTTCGATCTTTTTTTTCAGATCCGAGGCCTTAATATCAGTGTCCTCAGTTTTCTGCGTCAATTCATTCTGTTGTGAAACCGCGTTTTCTTGGGCCTGAACCATATCCCTACGGGCTTTACGCGCAAACTCCTGTTGTTTGTGAAAGGCTTTGACATCCTTGGATTTAAAGGCCACAAAATCCTCGGAAACCCATCCATAGGTGCCGTCTACCGGTCTTATCCGGAGCCAGTGCTCTTTTTCTTCGAGGATCTCCACTTCCTGCCCTTCATTCAATTGGCCGAGCACACTATGCCGCGGGCCAGCACCGCTTCGAATATTCAAACGGTTAGCGGTAACCAAACCCTGACCCTCCTGCAGACGCAAGACAAATTCTGATGAGACAAAACTTTTGGCCTCTTCAGGCAATTCGATCTTATACCAACTGTAACTTTTGTCCACAACCACAAGCTGTTGACCGGCATCCACCTTAAGCAGGCTTTCAAAATTATCGCTTTGACCGGAACGGATATGCACATTATCCGCGGTCACGCCAGCGACAAAAGGATAAAATTCCTGAGCGCTAAACGCACGGGGGACAAAACACAACAGGGCAAACACTATTGTGTAAAATAAGGACTTCCATGATGTCGGGAAATTGATAAACAAGGCCTACTTCCTTTAAACATAAACAATTTCGTATTAGACGGAACAGCTGGATTATCCTTATCCTTTGGACAATCCAGCTGTTCACTTACGACTCTTAATTAATAACTCGCCGGCTTACTTCTTTTCGGCTTTAGCTTCGTCTTCTTTATCCTTAGCCGCCTTGGTCTTTTTCGCCTTTACCTTAATAATCTTTGTTTTCGGTAAACCGGTCGCGGATTGCTCGTCTTTCCATAACCCTTTTTTCATAAGGTCTTTGATCCGCTCAATGCGAGAAAGCACTGTCCTCTGCTGCGTGTTAGCTGTGTCCACTTTTAATGATGAATGTAACGACATTTTATAATCTCCTAACTAAATAATCATTATATCTGTTTTTAAGTTTGCTGGCAAACTCCTCTGCTTTTTCGCGCTGCATGAATTTCCCCACACATACGATAGAATAATTTCCCTTGGCCTGCACATAAATATCATAACCGATATCTTTGAGCCTCGCGGCTTCGATCCGCGCGTTCTTCTCCAGTTTAAAAGACGCGACCTGGATCGTGAAAAAATCTTCATCTACTGGCTCGTCTATTGCGGCAGATTCTGTTTGGCCTTCAGGTGCTAACTGTGGTTCTGGTTCCGGTACCGTTTCGATCCGGATCACCTCTTCTTCCGGTTCCGCCAAACTAATAACCTCAGGACCACCGGCTTTCTGGTTATCCGCTGACTGAACTGTCTCGATCGGCCGGGGAGTATGCATCGGCATAGCAGTTTTCTTGCCTTTTTCCACCCCGAAAGAATAGGATAACACCAAAGACATCACGAAAATAATACATAAAACAATAATATTTTCAAAGGAAAGTGTCAAGCATTTATATTCGTTGCGTGAATTTTTGCCATTCTCAGGGTTTTGGGAATGCCCTGAAAAGAATTCAAATTGTACAGGATTATTATAATTATTACTCATAATTTTTATTATAAATTTAACGGCGCGTATAACTCAACAAATTTCTGAACTTTTTTTGTTTGGAAAGCTCAATAAAAACATTGACCACTTCCGGATCGAACTGTGTTCCGCTGTTGCGGCGCAGTTCCGCGATGGCCTCCACCACCGAAAGTCTTTTTTTATAAGATCGCTCCCTCACCATAGCCTCAAAAGCACCTACAACCGCCATAATGCGAGCGCCTAAGGGAATCTGATCTTTTTTTAATCCGGACGGATACCCTGTTCCATCGTACCGTTCATGATGATACAAAATGATCGGTAATACCGGCTTCAAGAATTCGACCGGCTTTATCAACTCCACACTTTTTTTCGGCTGATTACGAATGATCGCAAATTCTTCAGGTGTCAGCTGACTGGTCTTGGACAAGACCTCATAAGGCACATCAATCGTGCCGGCCCCGCGTAAAACCGAGGCATAATAAAGCTGATCGATCTCCTCTCGCGCCATTTTAAATTTTAACGCGACGCTGCGTACGACCTGAAAAAAGACAGAGGTATGCGCGGATGAAGACCATTCCCCCTGTCGCTCCAAAAGTTTTCCGATAAACGCGATACTTCCTAAAATGACATTCTGCTGCTGTTCATAAAGCTGTAAATTCTTGATCGCGGTCACCGATTGCTCAGCGACAACCGAAAGCATTTCCTTATCAAAATCGGTAAAAGCCGGGGCATCCTTTTTGCGCCGGACAAAGATCGCGCCGATATTGTCATCGGCAACCAACGGCAATCCGATCAGATGTTTTTCAAAAACAATGTACCCATCCGAAACCCTTTTCTCAACATCCGTTACCTTGGCCAGATCCTTTTTCTTAGTAAGCAGAATATTGATCTTATTATCAAAAATTGCGATAAGGATGACCTTCTTCTTCTCGGGATCCAGGATATGAATAGTCGACGAACTGGCATTAATGAACTGGCACAACAGCCGTGTCAAACGCAAGCTCAGCTCTTTCACATTGTAGGTCGAATTCACCAATCGGTACACCATGTGTACCGCCGATAAAATCAGCCTATACTTTTTGGTAGGGGTTGAAGAGTTTCTTATGTTCATCAAGCGCGAACCTGTCTGTCATTGAAGCGATATAATTACAAATCACTTTGTATTTGGTTTTTTCCGGATATTTTTTCTTCCTCTGATAAACATTATAAGGCAATTGCTTGGGATTTTTGCAATAAACATCAAAAATCTCATTGATGATCCTGTTCGCCTTCTCGGTCATGCGAACTACCCGGTAATGGTTATAAAGTTTATCATGAAGCAATTCTTGCAAAGCCTTTCTCTGCGCGGTCATCTCATCACTAAACCCGACCACCGCGGCTCGCGGATGGGCATTATGAAATTTCTTTACTTCCTCGGATGACTGAAAATCCTTTGCCTTAAGCTGTTTGTAAGAAGTGGCCAAAAGATCCCGGATCTGCAGGTCGATCAATGTCTTGACAATTTGATACTTCATCATCTTCTTATTGCTCGTCTTCTGAACCCTCTTCAGGGCCTTAAGCCAAAGCTCATTCTCTTTCAGATCATCCTCGATAATGCAGCCGGAAGTCAATCCATCATCAATGTCATGCGACAAGTACGCCAATGAATCGGCAATGTCCACGACCTTGGCCTCCAGAGTGGCCGCCTTATTTTTGTAACGCGCAATGTTTCCGGCCCTGTCATAATCTGTTTCATGCTTCAAGATCCCAACCAGAACCTCTTCCGTCAAATTCAGTCCGTCGAAATCCGGATATCTCTTTTCATGCTGCGTCACGATCTCAAAACTGTGAAAATTGTGATCAAAGGTGTCGCCCACCCTGACCATAATCTCTTTCAAAGAAGTTTCTCCGGCGTGACCGAACGGGGCATGCCCGAGGTCATGCGCCAAGGCAATCGCCTCGATCAAATCTTCGTTCAGCTGCAGGCTACGGCCGATCGTCCTTGCGATCTGGGCCACTTCTATGGTATGGGTCAAACGTGTACGGTAATAATCCCCCTCAAAAATAACAAAGACCTGGGTCTTGTATTCCAACTTGCGAAAAGCCTCCGAATGGATGATCCGATCGCGGTCCCGCTGATAACAGGTCCTGACCTGCTGGATCTTTTCCGGATAGACCCTTCCTGCGGAATCCTTGCTTTTCATGGCAAAGGGAGCCAGGATCGTGGCTTCTAGATTTTCAATGTCTTTTCGTGTACGCATTGGCTAAGAGCTTGTATAAAGCGTTTAATGACTGGGAGATCACCTTTGTTTTCCCGATGACCGGCATAAAATTGGCGTCCCCTTTCCAACGGGGAACCACATGGATATGCAAGTGTCCGGGAAAACCCGCGCCGGCAACACGGCCCAGATTAATGCCGATATTATACCCTTGCGGCTTCATCTGTTCGTCCAATAAACTTTGCATCTCTTCAATAAGGGAAAAAATCTCCATTTTTTCCACATCTTTTAATTTCTGAATATCTTTCACATGCCGGTTGGGAACAATCAATACATGGCCATTATTATACGGATACAGATTCAAAACAACAAAACAATGTTCTCTTCGGATCAAAATAAAATTCTTTTTATCCTTTTTTTCATTAAAGATCCGGCAAAAGACACATTTTTTGTCTTCATCTTTTCCCCGGGTAATATAATTGACTCGCCATGGAGCCCAAATAGTTTCCATTATCCACCTTTACTTTTTTATTAAATTTTCACAATCTTGGCTTTCACGGAACCTCCCGCAATCTCGAGTATACCATAAGACAGATAGGGTGCAAAAACCGTGTCCGTAGGACTTCCCGGATTAAAATATAAAACTCCGTTAATCCGTTCTTTAAAAGGTTTATGGGAATGCCCGAAAATAGCCACATCCACCTGATCCGACGCAAATTCTTCAATGACAAAATCCTTTACCCTGCGCGCCGGGCCGCGGCCATGAAACACCCCGACCTTGACCCCTTCCAGTTCAAAGAATATCTTTTTGGCAAATTTCTTTCCCAACTCCGGCTCATCCACATTTCCCAGGACCGATCTGATCTCAACGCCTTTAGGCAAACGCTTATAATACGCCAAAGAGCAGACATCCCCGGCGTGTATGACTAAATCGACTTTGGCGAATTCATCAATGACCTTTTGGGGAAGGTCCATGGAGTGGGTGTCGGAAATAACAAGAACTCTCATCTTACGATCAATGGTTTGTCGAAAAGGGTAAGCAAGGTTTTCAATTCTCCCTCACTCCATATCCAAAACCGCTCTTGTAGCGCTTTGAGCCTCGCGTTCTCATCAAGGTCAGCTAAAGATACGATCAGGCATCTTTCCGGTTTTGTGTTGGCCTGTTTTGTCTCTTTCAAAAAAGACGCAAGGTCACTTTCCAGTAAATTATCTTTTTTCGCTATTATAAGCCAAATGCTGTCATTCGTGGTAGCTTTCAATACATCTATGTGCGTGCCTCTTTCATTTTTTAATTTTACAGGGACAACATTGCGGAATATCGGCATCTTGTATTTTCGCCCGTTCAAATCGATCGCTTCATTATCAAAACAATACAATAATTCCGTTATCCTAGATGAAAAATCTTTAAAGGAACAAATACGGAACCGTTCAACCGATTGATTAAATTCCTCTTTAAACTGTTTTTTCTGACGGTTAGGCGAAAATTCCACGGATTTCAATCGCCGTTGATAAACATATTTGATCCAGTATTTAAAAAGCTTATCCTTTAAATAATAAAAATTGCCGTTTTTTACAATAATACCGAATTCCATCAAATGCTTTAACTTCTGCCTTACCTGGGGCACTTTCAAGGACAGCGCATCCGCTATGTGCGCCAATTTATGTTTTCCATTGGAAATCTCCATAAGAATGAAGGGAATATTCTCATGGCCCTTACCACTGGAAAGATCGTTAATGATAAGCTCAAAATGCCGGCTGATCACACCCCAGGGATTGAAAATGGTATTTTCAACGCTTTGCGCCAATAAAGGCATGTAAATCTCATTTTGCTTAAAAATCGCGCTCAGACTGATCAATTCATTACAAATCAAATTCAGATAAAGCGGATGGCCTCCGGTAAAGTCTGTCAAGAAATTCCGCAATTGGGCCCCGATCTTAATATCGGAAAGTTTATGATCAATAAAATCCTGGGAAGTCTTTAGGTCAAAGGGCTCAACGGCAACCGTTTCAAAATTCCCGAAAAGCAAGGATAACTTTTCTGAAAGAATCTTGCGGGCCACATTCGGATAGGAACTCGCCATCAGATAAAGACATCTTTTTTGGGTCATAATCTTCTTGCCCAGAAGTTGGAAGACATTGGGCGCTTTAATGGATTCCAGATTTTGGAATTCATCCAGGATCAAGACACAAAACTTCTCTGTTTCATTCGTAAAAATCTCCGGCAACGTCAACATGCCTAAAAAAGAATCCGTGATCTTTCGGTTGGCCATATCCGATCGGATCTTATTGATTACCTGTACGGTATGCGGAATATGTTTCCTTGCGCCCTCCAAAAGAAGATCATAATTATCATGTAACGGAAGATTTTTATTTTTAGAAAAATTGTACAACAAGCTTCCGGTAAATTTTTTGAAAAAATAATCAAATTCAGAATTGATAATCCTCAATATTTTAT
>JAGYNW010000057.1 GCA_018399915.1 Candidatus Omnitrophota bacterium | reverse complement strand
AGTGGGAGGACGGCGGAAGTAATTCCGCCTCCTACCCGATCCTGAAAACGGAAATCCTTAACGGGCAGGTCCAGTCCTTTATTTTTTTGCTTTCACTTCTTTTTTGATCTTGTTGTCAATTTCAACCATTTTGGCTTCATCGCCGGCAATGTCAACGATGTCTTCCTTAATATCTAATTTTTGAGATATATCGTTAAGCCGTTTTTCATTGATCTTTTCATAGACCTTGTTGCCCAGAGCCGCTAATTCGCGTGTAACCTGATTCTCCAGGCGGGCTTTTTCTCTGCGTAATCGTGTCAGCTCAATACTTTCGCCGGCCTTTTCCGTGATGGTTCGGACAGCAGAGAGCCCCGCGTCAAAACCTTCTTCCATGCCCCGTTGGATCCTGTCCCAAAGTTTGGTTGCCATATTTTTTCTCCTTTCCGCTCAAAGTAAGCGGGGCATTTGAAAGGCGCCCCGCTCTTTTTTTGAGCTTTCTTATTCTGCTATGTTGTTTTTAAAGATATTCAACCTTTGTTTTAAACGATCAAACAAATTACCGGTATTTTCCCTTTGCTTGATCTTGTCTTCAATTTCTCTGATATCGTCGCGGATTTCTTTGAATTCTTTATTCCTTCTACCGTAACCCAATTCTTCAGCTATTTTTAACTCGCTTTTTGCCTGTTTTAACATCTCCAGAGCCTGATCCTTCTTTTTTTCAGAAAGTCCCCCAGGTGTATTTTCTTTTGTGATCCTTTGGGCTTCCGAGATCAGATACTGGCTGTTGATGATAGGGATGGGAATGCTTCTTTCAATGACAACGATGGTTGAGAGTACCTGTTGCAAGGCTAATTTGGCTTGGTTGATCTTGTCTTCTTCTATCAGGCGGGCGATGCCGCGGATGGCAACCGGATAGGTTTCCATGGGCAGGTTTACTGTAGTGATACGGATTTCGCTTACGAGGGAATCAAGTAATTGACGTGCGGCTTGTAAATGTCCTTTTTTGACCAGGAATTCAACTTCTGCCCGTTTACGTTCTATCGTCGGCAGGTCCGTGATGATGTCAACGGTTTCAACTTGTGATTGGATAGGAATCAGGGCTAATTCAGGCCTGCGGCCAAGAACGATATTTAATTTGCCGACAGCTCTTTCAAGGGCTGCCAGGGCTCTTTTTTTATCATTTTCGTTCAGAGCCTCAACCGCAGCACGGGTTTCTTCATAGGCGTTCAAGGCTTCTTGAATGAGTTCTTCGGATTCGCTTTGTTGGGTTTCGTCGGATTTTTGTTGCACATTGTCTTTAAGGTCCTGATTGGTTGTGGCCTGGATCTTGGGATCTGCGGGTTTATCCTGACTCACAGCAAGATCTGATAAAAGAAAGATGCTGCTTAAGGAAAGAACGGCACATAAAAGCATTGTGGATATTCTTTGTTTTCTCATTTTCATGTCGCACCTCCTTGTTGAGAATTTTTGCGTTTACCTTTTTAAAAGGCTAAAAGTTTAAAGTTTGAAATAACGCCTTTTAATTTAAAAGATTTCAAAGAGTTCACTCCGGAATCCATTATATTTCCTTCGAAATCGCCGCATTGTCCAAGTTGTAAGGCTGTGACAGGCCAGATTTTAGCACTCATTAGGCTTGAGTGCTAAAATAATAGTAAAAATTTTTATGGCTTATTCTTTTTTTCCATTTCCAGAATTATTTTTAACCCGGGAATATTGACCTTTTTTTCATTTAAATACTTCCAGCATTTTTGAACCTTTTTCAATTCCCTTTTTGAATAAAGCCTGATTTTCCCTTTTTTGCGGGGGGGCGTGACTATGCCTTCCTTATCCAGCTGCTTTAAGACATGATGGGGCATAGAAAGAATTTTGCAAATAACACTGGTTGTAAAGATCGCTTCATCATTATCAATCGGGACTTCTGTAAATTCTTCCATCTTGTTTTTCCGCATCGTGTTCTCCTATTTCTGGTTTAAATATATAAAATTTTTGGAAATTTGTCAAGGATTTTTTAATAGAAAAATTTTAATAATTAGAAAAATTTTTCCTCAAATCGGAAAAACATTTTACGGCAATATGTATTTCTGTGCGCATTCAGCCGGACTGACAGGCTATGCGGAGAAACGGTAATAGGAAAAAAAGTCCTTTAATCTTTTATTAAACTATTCTATTATAGATTTACTCGATTGCGTTCTGAACTTGAATAAAGAGGTTTTTTAAAAAGAAGAATGGGATCGTTTTTTACCAGAGGGAGGTTTTTATGAAATTAGAGCAAATGCGATGGACAAGTGAAAAAGGATGGGACATTGTTAAACAAGAGATTGAGTCTTTAGAGAATGTCCAGTTGGTAATTGTGTTCGGGCATCCGGATTTGATCGTGGTCCCGGAACGTTTTGATGAGTTAAAAAAGCGGTATCCTAACGCGTATATCGCGGGTGGGTCTACCGCGGGCAATATTTTGAATGTGAGTCTGACAGACCAGGACATTGTCGCGACTGCCGTAGAACTGGAAAAGGGATCGATCAAGGTATTGTCGTCTGAGATCAACGATCCTTCTGAGTTGCAAAAAGTTGTCTCGGAACGCGTGGGCCAATTGCGGGCTCCGGACCTGAAGCATGTCTTTGTACTTTCCGACGGCATCCATTTTAACGGCAGTGAGCTGGTCAAGGGTTTGAATGGGCTGGAAGATATTTCTATCACAGGCGGACTTATGGCGGACCAGGGGCGATTCAAACAGACATTTGTCATGGCGAATGGGCCGGCGCGCGAGAAGCAGATCGTGTTGATCGGTTTTTACGGCGAGAGCCTGAAAGTCGGTTATGGCTGTTTCGCCGGATGGGACGAGTTTGGCGTCGACAGGACCATTACCAAGTCACGCGGAAATGTCGTGTATGCGATTGATGGACAACCGGCTTTGGCGTTGTATAAGAAATATCTCGGGGAATTCGCGGAGCAGCTTCCGGCCAGCGGACTGCGGTTTCCGTTAAGGATTAAAAGAGATGATGAGGATATGCCGATCATACGGACGCTTTTGGCGATTGACGATAAGGCCCAAAGCCTGACCTTTGCCGGGGATGTCCCGGAAGGAGCGACCGTTCTGCTTATGAAAGGGAACATTGAAAATCTTATTTTGAGTGCCGCAGAAGCGGCCAAACAGGCGAAGGTGTCTGACGGCCACAGAGGCCTGGCGGTCATTATCAGTTGTGTCGGCCGGAAATTATTGATGGACCAGATGACCGACGAAGAGATTGAGGTCGTGCAAAAGACATTGGGTGAGAATATCTGGTTGACGGGCTTTTATTCTAACGGAGAATTGGCGCCGTTTCATCAGGAATCCAAGAAATGCCATCTCCATAATCAGACCATGACGTTGATGACCATTTACGAAGATTGAAAAAATGAACCGTTTATTAGAAAGACAGATCAAGAAACTCCTGGGAGACGAGTATTACAAGAATCCCGCGTTCCAGACCAAGGTCTTTCAGGATTTCCTTGAGTCCGTGGACCAGTCGTATTCTTTTAAGGAAAAGGAGGTGCGCCTGCTGGAGCGCACCCTGGATCTTAGCTCGCAAGAATTGAATGACGCCAACAAACAGCTGAAAAAGCAGAATGAAGAGATCAAAAAGCTCGCCTCTCTGGATTCGCTTACCGGGCTTTCCAACCGCTATGTCTTTAACAATAACCTCAACCTTTCTTTGAAACGTGCTCGGAGGTACAAGCGGAAATTCTCAATATTGTTTATTGATATTGACCGGTTCAAGATCATTAATGATTCTCTGGGGCATCGCATCGGCGATCTTTTGTTGAAGGCGATCGCGACTAGGCTGAAACGCTGTGTGCGCGATTCTGACACAATCGCGAGGCTTGGCGGAGATGAGTTCACGCTATTGCTTGAGGAGATCCGGACCCCGGCCGACGCCGGCCGGTCCGCTCAGAAACTCATGGAAGAACTGTCCCGGCCTTACAAACTGGAGGGGCATGAACTCATGACCACGGTCAGCATCGGGATCAGCACCTATCCGACAGACGCAGAAAATATTGTGGACCTTTTTAAAAACGCGGACACGGCTATGTACCAGGCGAAAGAATCCGGACGGAATAATTACAAATTTTATCACTACAGCATGGGTGTCAAGGCGGATGAATACATGGCGCTTGAGTCCCGCATGCGCAAGGCATTGGAACGCGGAGAATTTGAACTGCATTATCAGCCTCAGCTGAACTTGGAAACAGGCCTGATCTGCGGGATGGAGGCCTTGATCCGATGGAACTCGCCAGAATTCGGGCTTATTTCGCCGATGAATTTTATTCCCATTGCCGAAGAGACAGGCATGATTATCCCGATCGGCCGCTGGGTCCTGCAAACAGCTGCATGCCAGGCGAAAAAATGGCAAGAGCAAGGCCTTTACAAAGGACATCTTTCGGTCAATGTTTCCCGCCGCCAACTCCAGGATCCTGGGTTTTTGGATATCGTGGATGAGGTCTTGAAAGACTGCCAGCTGAATCCAAAATTTTTTGAGATTGAATTGACAGAAAGCACGGTCATGCAGCGGCCGCAGTTTACCATGAAGCTCTTGAAGGAATTGAAAGCCAGGGGTATCTATTTATCGATTGATGATTTCGGGACCGGGTATTCCTCTTTGGGTAATTTGAAGCAGTTCACGATCGATAAGCTGAAGATCGACCGGAGTTTTGTGCGCGACCTGGATAATGACGCGGATGCGAAGCCGATCATTGAGGCGGTCATTGCCATGGCGCATACCTTAAAGCTTTTGGTTATCGCCGAAGGCGTGGAAACAGAAGAACAGTTGGCCTATCTTAAAGGCCGGAATTGTAATCAGATCCAGGGTTATTGGTTGAGTAAGCCGCTTCCGGCTGGTGATATGGAGGCATTGTTGAAACTGAGGAAAAAATATATTTAGATTTTTGATCTGTCGCGCGTAAATTTTTATCGTTTTGTCAGCCCGCCTTTGTTTCCGCCTTCTGCGCGCCGGTCAATATCTTCTCAGGGAAAGCCTTCTCTCAAAATTGAAAAACCGCCTTCTGCTCCGCGGAATTTGTGTCCGGGTTTGTCCTGGTAGGTCATATTGACGTCTTTTTTATAAAATGCTATTATTGAAATCTCAATAAACATAAAATAAACTCTTTTAATCCAAGGATAGGAAAGTGAAAAAATATTTGCTTTTTTATTTGTTGTTTTCGTTACTTTTGGTGTGCTGAACCCTGCCCAAGCTTATACCGTTTATCTGAAAGATTTCGAGGATAGGCCTAATTCGGTTGATCCTTATTCGATGTTGGCAGACATCAGTGGCGACGGGACAAACAAAATTCAAATTGATTTAAGCTTAGGTTCCGGGACTGTGGCGGATATCCGGGGATTCTTTTTTGATTATGAGTCTAATGGACAAATTGGCATATCCGGGACAGATGTCTCCGCCTGGTATGATACCACTGCCGACGGTACGCCCAATCTCAGTTCAAACGTAAATTTAAACGGGGCTACCTCTCATGATTTCAATGTGGGTATCGAATTCGGGTCGCAAGGTATCGGTTCTGATGATATTCAAACTACTTCGTTCTCTCTGACATCAAGTGATGTTATTTTTTTAGGTGATCTTTTTGGCGGACGATTGATGAGTGTTATGGAAGATCCGGATAAACCTGAGGAAAGAGAAGACAGCAGCAAGTTATTGGGACGAAAAAATATCCCGCCACCGGTAACCGGGAGTGTGCCGGAGCCGGCAACCCTGGCCCTTGTTTTTTCAGGCCTGACCGGTATTTTCTTAAAAAAGAGAACTGTCCGTTAGCCTGTTGCCCGGCAGAAAACATGCCGCTTTTTTTCAGCCTAAGAGAAGCATTTTTTGATCCTGTAGGGGTCAGGTGCGGTAAAGGGTTTTGCGCGCGATAGTGTCTGCAGTTGTTTTATCTTTTAATGATTCAACTAAAGCCAGGCTGAAATCCAATGCTGTCCCAGCCCCCCGGCTTGTAATGACGTTTCCATCCACCACGACATCTTTTTTTTCAAAGTTTACAGAAGAGTCAAAAAGTTCTTCCATCCCTTCAAAGCAGGTGGCTTTTTTCCCTTTTAAGATACCCCAGGGTGCCAGTACGAGCGCAGGTGCGGCGCAAATCGCCGCGATAACCTTGCCGTGGGCGTGCATGTTCAGAACGCGGGAACGCAAGGCTTCGGAGCGCGAAAGGTTTTCAGCCCCGGGCATGCCTCCGGGTAAGATGCAGGCGTCAAAGTCGTTAGGGGCCTTGTCCAGGGTGGTCTCGGTCACAATGTTCACTCCGCGGGAACCCTTTACGATATTGTTGGATAATCCTGTCACCAAAAGTGTGATCCCGGCCCGGCGTAAAATATCAATGGGGGTAACCGTTTCAATTTCTTCAAATCCTTCAGCTAGGACAATTAAGGCTTTGCACATAATAGGCTCCTTTCCTCTTTTTTACCAGTATACCATTGGGCGCGGGATTCCGAAAGCCCGGACCCGAAAATTAGTGGTCCGGGAATCGCGCCTTACATTCACGCGTCCGCAGCTTTTTGGGTTTGAGAGTTACGCGTGCGGGTGGCCCCTGTGCCGGGTAGTGTGCAAGGGCCCTGCTCGGGTGCAAGAATTCAGGAACTCTTCTTGTTTAACACCTGAATATATTTTATAATTTTACTATTATTTTGCGTAAGCTTGAACAAACGATAAATTTTTGCCGCAGGGTAAAGGAGAGAAGACGTGCTGGATTTTATTATTTTACTGGTAGCCGTGGCTTTGGTGTCAGCCAGCGGTGTATTTTTGTACCTCTCACGGGAAAAGAAAAAGGCCGAGGAGGCTAAGAGGCGTAAAGCGCAGGAAGAGGCCCTTACTCCCGAGGCGGTCTTGAAAAGCGCAGGCATTGATCCGCTGCCGGAGAAAAAAGTCAAGGCGCAGAAAGAGGCCGGAGGCTTTTGGTCCGCGGTAACGGCCTGGCTTCCCCGAAAGGCCGCAACCTCAAAGGACGGAAACGCGCCCGGCACAGAAAAGGCTCAGGATGCCGCCCTTCCCGAGCAGGAAGAGTCCGGGCAAGAATCCCAGGCGCGCAACAGTGACCCGCTTGCCCCGGAGGCGGATGGCTCTTTATCGCAAGAGGAACAAAAAGCCCTGGAAAACGAGATCGCTTTGTCCGTTGAGCTGAACGAGGTTAAGGACAAAAAACAGAAGATCGAAAAGCAGCTTCAGGATGCTTTGTTTGAGCTGGACAAAATCAAGGCGACGTTGTCCGAAGAGATCAAAAAACGCAAGGAATTTAATAAAGAAAAAGGACGGATGGAAAAGCAGATCAAGGAAAGCAAGGACAAGGAACATGAAACTTATTTAAAGCTGCAGGACGCCATCGCTGAGGGCGAGCGCGAACACCGTGTTACCGTTAAACTGGAAGAAAAGATCGCGCGGCAGGAAGAAACAAACCTGGAAAAAGGCAAGGCCTTAAGTGAGAGCGAAGAGCAGATCGCGAAAATGAAAGTGGAGCTGGAGACCAAAGACACGATTCTGGATCAGCAGTTGGCAAAGATCAAAGAACTGGAAACCGACACAGCCAAAATGCGTGCCAGGATCCAGGACAGCGGCATGGAAGTTACGGCCACCGGTACGCAAGAGGGTAAAGGTTCTTCGCAGGATAAGCCGAAAGAAGGCCGGGCCGGTGAGGTCCTCGGGGTTGAATCCCGGCCTCCGGATGCCGCAGCCGCGCAACCGCAAGACTCTGCTGCCACCGAAGAGCAAAAGCCGGAATCCCCGACGGAAAAAGAGGAAAAGCCGGCGCCTCCGGACGCGGAAGCTCGCAAGGAAGCTCCTGAGGAAGTACCCAAGGAAGCCCCGGCTGAAGCCTCTCCGGAAAATTCCCCAGAACCTGGCGTGGACGCTGAGCAAGGCGCTGCCGAATCTCCCAATCCTGAGCCGCAAGCGCCGGAGGCCGCAACCCCGGTTTCCGATGAGGCCTTGAAGGACACCCGCAATATCGGGATTATCGCGCACATCGACGCCGGCAAGACAACTACCACAGAACGCATCCTGTTTTACACCGGCATCATCCACAAAATGGGCACGGTGGACACCGGCGACGCTATCATGGACTGGATGGCGCAGGAACAGGAACGCGGGATCACCATTACTTCGGCTAACACGACCTGTTTCTGGAAGAAAAAAAAGATCAACATTATCGACACGCCCGGCCACGTGGATTTTACCGTTGAGGTCGAACGATCCCTTAAGGTGCTTGACGGGGCTGTTGTGGTCCTGTGCGCGACCAGCGGGGTGCAGGCCCAGACCGAGACGGTGTGGCGGCAGGCTGACCGTTACGGCGTTCCGCGTATTTTTTTCATTAACAAGATCGACCGCTTGGGCGCGGATTTTGACAGGGTGCTTTCCCAGATCCACGAACGCCTGGGCGCCAATGCCGCTGCCGTGCAGTTTCCCGACGGATCAGAAAATGACCTTAAGGGTATTGTGGATATTATTCAGCAGAAGTACGTTACATACAAAGATGACCTGGGCATGGAATACGAATTGACCGACATCCCGGAATCGTTACGGGAAAAGGCGCAACAGTACCATCACGCACTTTTGGAGCGTTTGTCCGAACATGATGAACAGATTATGGAATTGTTTGTTAACAAGAAGGAGATCCCGCTTGAGCTGATCAAAGCCGCTATCCGGCGGGGGGTGGTGAATAACACCTTCAACCCTGTCTTGGTGGGTACGGCTTTGCGTAACCGGGGGGTGCAGCTGGTCTTGGATGCGGTGGTGGATTATTTGCCGTCGCCGCTGGATGTCCCGCCGGTCACAGGCGAAGCGCTCAAAGAAGGCGAGCCTCCGGTCAAGCGCGCTCCTTCCAGTCAGGAAGCTTTAGCCGCGCTGGTCTTTAAGGTGGCCTCGGATCCCTACGTGGGTAAATTATTCTACACCCGCGTTTATTCCGGGGTGATCAATTCCGGGGAGAGCGTCTACAATGCCTCACGCGATAAAAAAGAGCGTATTGCCAAGATCGTGGTCTTGCATTCGAACAAACAGCAGATCGTTCCCAAGGCCTCGGCCGGTGACATTGTTGCGCTGATCGGATTAAAAGAGACCAAATCCGGGGACACGCTTTGCGAAAAAGAAAAGCCTTTGCTTATCGAGAATATGGACATTCCCGAGCCTGTGGTGTCGATGGCGATCGAGCCGGTCACCAAGGCGGATCAGGACAAGATGGGAGAGGTGCTGAGAAAATTCCTGGATGAGGATCCCTCCCTGCAAACCCGTTATGATCAGGAGACCGGGCAGACCATCCTTTCCGGCATGGGGGAACTGCATCTGGAGATCATCATTGACCGGATGAAACGGGAATATAATATTGAAGTGAATATCGGGCGGCCCCAGGTCGCCTACCGCGAAACCGCAAAAAAACCGGTGGAAAAAGTGGACGGCAAATTTATTTCACAATCCGGGGGACGCGGACAGTATGGCCATTGTGTCATCAAACTGGAACCGGCGCAGGAGCCGGGCAAAGGTGTTGTCTTTATCGACGAGATCAAGGGCGGTTCCATTCCCCGCGAGTATATTCCCGCGGTAGAGAAAGGGATCCGAGAACAAGCCCAGACAGGAATTTTAGCCGGGTATCCGGTTACGGATTTCAGTGTGACCTTGATCGACGGTTCTTTTCATGAGGTGGATTCCAGTGAGCTGGCGTTTCATTTGTCCGGCAAGCGCGCCTTGATCGAGGCCTTGAAGCAGGCGAAATGCGTTTTTCTTGAACCGGTGATGGCATTGGAATGCGCAGTCCCGGAGGAGTTCAGCGGGGCGGTGGTCGGCGATCTCAATTCGCGCCGTGCCAGGATCGTGGATATGGGAGTGCAGGGAAAATTGAAGACCGTCAAATGCGAGGTGCCGCTTTCAGAAATGTTCAATTACGCTAATGCCCTAAGGTCTTTGACCCAGGGCCGCGCCTCTTTTTCCATGCAACCCGCCTTTTACGCTGAGGTCCCCCATCATATCAGTGAAAAAATCATCCAGGAGCGTGAGGCGGCCAGCAAAAAGGAATAAATTTTTCTCTATGCCTTTGACGGAGCCGGGTTAA